>JAFRSL010000078.1 GCA_017427625.1 Synergistaceae bacterium
GCCGCGCCAATCTGCACGAAGTGAGGAGGAAGCATTCCGCCGAGTCCCACACCGTACAGGCAAAGCCCGACAATAAGCAGGAACCACGATATATCGTTCCCGACAGCGTCAACAAACTCGCCGTGCCTCAGCTTGTCATACGCCGCAATGAGAAGCCCGAACATAAGGTGAATTACGCCGAGAAGCAGCGAAATTCCAAGTACCTGCATGGGGTTGGTCATAGGGTCAACAAGCATCAGAGCATTCTTCAGCGGGATTAACGGAGGAAGGAACGAATCGATAAAGTTCCCGAAGAATGAGCCTGAGATTACGCCGTAGATGAACGTTGACACCGAGCAGAAAAGGAACAGCTTGATGAAGTCCTTTACGCCGGGAGCTATCTTCCTGTACTTCTTGAAGACCCAGAGAATCGCCCCGAATACTACAAGCGCATATCCCGCGTCGCCCAAGCACATTCCGAAGAATATCCAGAAGAACGGCGCAAGTAAGGGCGTCGGGTCAATCCCCCTGTACGTCGGTGAGGAATACAGCTCAGTGAGAATGTTGAACGGTCTCACAACTTCGCCGTTGTTGAGGAGCGACGGAGGTTCTTCATCGGGCGCAGGGTCAGAGAGAGTAAGCTCAATCTCCGGGCTGATTTCCTCAATCTTCGCACGAATCGCGTCGGCCTTATCTGTAGGACACCAGAATTTCGTCAGCATTACTGACTCTGTCTCCTCGCTCATGGCCGTACCGTTGTAACGCGCTGAGAGGCTGTTGTAGTAGTCGGAGAGCTTCTGAACCGTCGGAACGTTCTCGTCCGCAAGCTCAACGATCTTCGACGCTAATTCAGCTTCTTTCGCCTCAAGTGCTGAGATTACACCCGCGATTTTCTCCTTCTCCTCGTCAACCGTACCCGTCAAACTTGCCGGAACTTCAACGACTGAGAGTCCGTTCTTGGCGCAAAGCTCCCTGATTTCGTCCCCTACCGAGCGCGAATAAAGCAACGCGACGTAAATATCCTGAGCCTTCTCGTCATACGGGGCGATGATTAGTTCGGTGTCGTCCTTATACTTCGAGAAGTCCCCTAATGCCGCCTTGAAGTTGCTGACATTAGCGGGCTTGATAGTTCCGACAAGTCCGGTCAGGGTCTTTGTGCCTTCCGTGAGAACCGAGAGAGAGTGAGGGAAAAATTCGAGCGACGAAAGGACTGATAAATTCAGCCTAGCTTCTGAGAGTTTCTGCCTTACGTCTCCGGCCTCGTGTTCAAGTGTGCGTGTATTATCGCAAACCGCTTTGAGATCCGTCTTTGATGCGAGTTCAGCGAGTTCCGTCATCGTAACTTCAGGGCGTTCACCGAGCATTCTGTCGAGAGCCGGTACTGGATCGACGTAATGAGGAGTGAGCGTTCTGGAAAGATAACGTACATCAGCGAGCTTCTCATCATTCCGGGAAATCAGGGCTTCAACGTCAGCGGGGCGGGAATGATTTTCCTCCGCCGAGATAATCTGACATGCCCCAGTCTCCTGAAGTGCCGCCGCAATCTCTTCATGAACGGATTTGTGATAATACAGTTCTGCCTTTTTAAGCCTGGCTACTCCCATATTTTTTCATCACCTCTTCCATTATGAATGAAGCAGCTTCGGGAATTTTGTCCTTGTGCTTGGCATAGAAAGTCTTAGCTTCCGCCTCACGCTTGGACAGCAACGCTTTTGCTTTGGTCTCGGCTGCCTCTTCAGCTTTGCGAATCTTATCGCGGTACTGACGGGCTGCATTCTGACGCGCTTCTTTCAGGGAAGTCTCTGCGTCCGAAGTCGCTCGGTTGAGTTTCTTCACAGCATCTTCCTTCGCTTTCTGCACCGAACTTGCAGCTTGTGCCTCAGCAGCTTTAATCTCAGCGATTGTGGAGTTATCCGCCATAGTTACACTCACCTCCTGTCCTTTACGTCTCTATGGTACGAAAGTAAATTATACAGCATTATGGGTAAAAAAATCTCCCTCCATTTTACGGAGGAGGGAGTTTTGATTCACGGAGTTAATTTCCGAGGAGGCTTAGTACGGATTGAGGAGCTGGCCTCGAAGTTCCGAACTTGGGGGAAATCTCCCTGCCAGTTCATGACAAGGAGACTTGATTATACGCCATTTCTGAATTAGATTATCATTTGCCTGACTGACCTATTTCCAGCTTTATAGTGTCCCTGCCGCTCGTGATGATTACGTTCGCATCACGTGGAGAAGTGCTGTCGTTCTCGTCAACGTCAAACAGTATCTGCTTCTCACTGCTTCCTGTAGCATTACCTGAGGTACTAGTGAAGTGAAGCCACGATGGAATTTCGTTAATCGTCCAGTTGTCCTCAGCAAGGAGCGTGAATGCCTGCGAGTTTGCCGCTTTTGACGTGAATGCGAATGTCTTCTTGCTCACTGTGGTATGAGGAGGCTGGTCGAGCTTGAGAGAATCCCTCTTCGTGGTCGTGTACGTATAGTCGAAGCGACTGTACTCCTTGAACCACTGGCGGCACTTGCCTAGGCATATACCATCTCCGACTGTGAACGTCAGGTTCATCTTCATGTTGGGGTGATTCTTCCAGTAATCCCGGCCGACTTCCCACATGAAATAGCTGTCGTACTGAAGCTGATTCTTTGAGGCTGTCGTTGCGTTTACGCCCTCCCAAGTATGCGCGGCTTTTTCGATATGATGCCCTCCGCCGCCGGGACCGTTCACGTCAGCATACCATTTCGCGCTCGCTGAATAGTCCCTCATACTGCTGTTTACGATGTTGTACTCGCTGACTGTCCATGTCTTGGAGTTAGAGTATGTTACGCCGCCTCCGACTTCTGCTGAAGCTCCGTCCTTGTTCACTCCGAGTTTGCCGTTGACTGACCAGGACATGCCCTCGCTGTAGGTCTTCGTGATGTTCGCATTGGCAGGAGCATTATGTATCAGAGCTACATCATTTGTGCTCATGTTTCCGCCGTCAATGTGGAACTCAGCCCCGAAATTGCGCGTGAACCCGTAAAGGTAGTTGCGGTAGTAGCCGTTATACTCTATTTTCGTGTCAACAAAGTTCATCGGCACAGTAGTATTCGTACTTTCCACAATGTAGAAGTCCTTGCCGCTGTTGAACGAGTGGGCGGTGAAAATCTTTACGGAAACGAAATTGTTTCTTGTGCGGTTGAATTCTGTGCATGAGTAATGTACATTGTTGAATGTCGGGCCGTTGGTATGGACGTTGGCATACGAAAAATCGAATGTCTTTGTCTGAGCGTCGCATATCTTAGCGAAGTCATCATCTGCTGCTTTCACCTGATAGCTTGCGGCAAAGGCTGTGTTAATGAGAGCTTCGACAGAAACATTTCCCATCCACCTGATGAAGTTCACCCAGCGGTCTATCTGGAAATCACGCATTGTGTACTCTTTCGGCGCAACTTCAGATTTTGTTTCCTCCGAGATATCCTCACTCTCCAAGCTGTCTGTTTCGATTTCTTGGTTATTGCCTTCCAGAATATCGGCAGATGCAACGATGTCTCCCATTCTCGGCACAA
>JAFRSL010000079.1 GCA_017427625.1 Synergistaceae bacterium
CAAGGAGAAACTTCATGAGAGACTTGCGAAGTTGGTCGGAGGCGTTGCAGTAATTCAGGTAGGTTCAGCGACAGAGACCGAGCAGAAGGAACTCAAGCACCGCATCGAGGATGCACTCAACGCAACACGCGCGGCTGTCGAGGAAGGCATCGTAGCAGGCGGCGGAGTAGCAGCTCTTAACTGCGCTACAGCACTTGAGCCGTTCGTCGAGAAACTTTCGGGCGACGTTAAGACTGGCGCAAGAATCGTACTTGACGCACTCAAAGCCCCGCTCTATCTCATTGCAACTAACGCAGGCTATCAGGGCGATGTAGTTGTCGAGAGAGTCAGAAGCGAGAAGATCGGGCACGGCCTTAACGCTGCAACAGGCGAGTACACCGACATGGTAGCAGCAGGAATCATCGACCCCGTCAAAGTTACACGCTCGGCACTCCAGAACGCTGGCTCAATCGCGGCTATGGTTCTCACGACAGAGGGAATCGTTGCTGACAAGCCCGAGAAGAAGGACGCTGCTCCCGCAATGCCCGGCGGTATGGGCGGAATGGACGGAATGTATTAGTCCAAAGCAGAATATCACGCAGAATAACAAAGTCCCCGAAGGTTCACGCGGCCTCCGGGGATTTTTTTGCGCGTTATTCAAATTCCCATCTCCGCCAGGTGTCCATACCCTGAATACGCATCATCTCATCTTCAAGCGCAGTGAATGTGAAGTCATCAATGCCGTTGTCGATTTTCCCGGTCAGGCAGTAGTGGCAGAACTGATGACAGTTTTTCGTTATGAGATTGTAGCCCTCATGTTGCGGGTCATTGAGTGCCTCTCGCGCGCGGTCTGCAATTTCCCGTGAGCCTGTAGGATTCTTTCCCTTACACGCAACGAAAATTGTTACCGCAAGATTCCTGCCGTCAAGCCTTTCGAGAAATTCGCGCGGTGATGTTTCTGCGAGATAGCCACCTTCTTCATTGATTCTGTGAATTATCCTGCCATTGCCGACATAGACACCGGAATGATCCAAAACACCAGCCAACATACAGCAGACTATGCTTCCTTCAGACGGGACAACATCATCAAGCACGAACATCAGCGGGCTTCTTCCTTTCGGGCGTTTGCTTTTGGGGAGCGTGAGGCTTCCCACAGGGTCATAGCAGCCCGGACCGTCCGGCACGATAACAGGGATGTGGGGTATAGGCAACGAAGATGAATCTCCAAATATATCGTCAAAGAGTCCCATTGTGATACTTCCTTTCGTGAGAATTTGCAGCAACTATAGCAACTGACATGGAGCACTTACGGGTGTTTTGCTACTCCTCGTAAATCATCCTCGTGATTTTCCCGTCCTTCACGCTGAACGTGAACGCAGCATAATTCCCGGCCATGTACCGCCATTCTGTGCCGCTATCATTGTCAGGCTCGCCGAGAATCTCACGCAGCTTGCTTACATTGTCGCCGATGTGAATATCCCCGAAACCGAAATCTTTGCTGGGATTCCACAGTTCAACCCTGACAAGCCAGCCCTGCTTGTTGTAGCTCCGTTTGACCTCAGGGTAATCGAACTCGCCGTCATATTCGCCCCAATAGTCATTGTCCTCGTTAGGGCAGTAAGTCTGAAGCACATTGATTATCATTTTGCCGACTGCAGACTGCTGTGTTGTCTCGTCATAGTATGGAACAAGGTACTTCCCGAAAACGAACGCTGATTCCTGAGCGTTTTTAGGCAGAATCTCGTACCACACTTCACCGTCAACAGCTGTCAATCCGTCAACAATAACCTTCTCGCCGACACTGAGGCGGCCCCAAATGTCAGCATCAGTGTTTGGTTCCGCGCGGTAACGGACGTAGCTTCCTGTACACACTCCAACTGTTGGGAAGGCAGCGAATTTTTCCGCGCACATGGCCGGAATTGTTGAGCCTAATATTGACACGATGATTGCCGCAAGAATTTTCCTCATTATGATTCCTCCTCTAAGATTTGAGACTGCTGCGGTAATTTTCGCATATTATCTCTAAAAGAAAATCCCCCAGCTTGTGAAGGCCGGGGGACTTTTTGCTGCACTGTGTTACTCTTCCTGTTCTGCGACGATGTATAGCTCGATGGTCTTGGTGTTTCCGGCCATGACGTAAATCACGAACTCGCCGCTGACCAATTCGCCCGGAAGAACGAACGTCCCATCGTCAGCAATCTCAATCGCGATCGCCTCGTCAGCAATGTACACTTCAGCGCCCTCGAAGCATTCGCCAATCCTGAACGTCAAGGGCTTCTCTTCTGGGGCGTAAATCTCGCCTATCAATTCCTCGTCCCCGCTCACAACGCACAAGTCAATCTCAGCGTTACTCATGTCAGTCTCAGGCTCTGGGTATGCCTCGATGATTTCAGGCGTGTTGACTGGCGAACCGTCAGCAAGATTCTCAGTTACAGCCTCACGAGTCTCCGGCGTATTTTCAGAAGCCTCAACAACTCCCACGATGATCACGAAGTCCCTCGTATCTCTGCCGTACTTGTTCTTCGCTGTTACCTTGAAGCTGTAAGTTCCGGCCTTTTTAGGAGTACCGCTGATTATCCCTGTCTTTGCGGTGAGTTTAAGACCGCTCGGAAGGCTTCCCGATTTGCTCCACTTTATCGGGTCAGTTCCATCAGCAATAAGTTGCCCTGTGTACTGAATGCCGACTATCCCCGATGGGAGATTCTCGTTGGTGATTTCCGGGACTAGTCCGCTGACCTTGAGGCTGTAAGTCTTCGTTGCAGAGCCGATGTTGTTCTCAGCTTTGACTTTGAGCTTGAACTTCCCGGCCTCCTTCGGGATTCCTGAGATTCTTCCGTCCTCAGTGATGTAAAGCCCGGCGGGGTACTTGTTGCCCGCGAATGACCACGTTATAGGCCCTGTTCCCTTGCACGCTAACTGTGCGCTGTAAGGCTCGTTCTGAAGCGCGGAAGGAATCTTGCTCGTTTTGATCTTCGGCTTGCTGTACTTCTCGCCCGTTATCGTGATGGTGATTTTCTGCGATGTTGTTCCGGCCGAGTTCGTTGCTTTCACGGTGAAGCGGTAAGTTTTTGCCTTAGTCGGGATTCCGACAATGGTGCCGTACTCATCGAGCTTCAAGCCTTTGGGGAATGAGCCGGATTTCGACCACGTTATTGGCTTCGCTCCTGTAGCATCGAGGACCGCAACGTACGCCGTACCAGTTTCGCCGTCAGGGAGCGAGACAGTGTTAATCACAGGCTTTCCCGTGTTGCTTCCGCTGTCGTCGTTCACTTTGAGGGTGAATGTCCTTGTCGTGTCGACGAGTCCGGCAATGCTTGAGAGTTCCAGCGTGAAAGTGAAAGTCCCTGTTTCCGTAGGGCTTCCGGTGAGCGAACATGTCCTGCTGCTTTTGTTCATCGAGAGCGTGAGACCTTTGGGCAGAGTTCCGCCTGTCTTCCTCCATTCCATCGAGAACTCCGTACCTTCCGCCGTAATCGTCGCATTGTAGGCTCTGTCCTTCACAGCATCAGCGAGGTCTGGGCTTGTGATTATCTCAGGCTTGTACCACACAGGAATGTAAACGTCCGCGCTGTCAGTTCCTCCTCTGTTGGTTGCTGTGAGAGTGAACGAGTAGGGCATGTGAAACATGAGCGTATTTCCCCTCATCTGTGGCCGTGATAGTTCCGCTGAGTTTCCCTGTTGACGAATCGAGAGTCAGGCCAGGAGGAAGGTTGCCTTTCACCGCCCACGTTATCGGAGCTGTTCCTGTTACTGCGGGCTGGAATGTGTAGCTTTGTCCTGCGAGTATTATGCTCGAAGTCTTGGGAAGGGAGATTCTTGGCTTAACTGCTGGCGAGGTAACTGTCAGGCTCAATTCCTTTTCAGAAGCCAGACCGTTCCCAATGTCAGCCTTGACCGTGAATTTCGATGTCCCCTCGTAAGGCGGCGTACCCGAAATCGTACCGTCAGCGTTCATGTTCAATCCGGCAGGGAGGCTTCCGGCTGAGACCGACCATGTTGCAGAGTCCGTCCCTATTGCCGTGAGTTTTTGGGAATACAGCGATTTCGCCGTTGCGTTCGGAAGTACAGCGTCCATCGAGATGACGAGGTTCACCGCAAGCGACATCTCTTTGTCAGCCGTGAAATATTCCGTTGCTGCATGAACTTTGAACGTGTACAGCCCTGCTTTTGGCGGAGTGCCTGAGATTGTCCCTGACGTTGCATCGAGGCTCAGTCCTTCGGGGATTGTACCGCTGAGGTGAGACTACGTTACAACCTCGAAACTTTCAGCGTCTGTTGAGAGCGTCTGAGAGTAGAACGTTCCGGCAAATGCTGACGGGAGGGGTGATGTGGTGAGAATTGTTATCGGTGAGCCGATTTTCTCACAGCCCTCATTGCCGGGCATTCCTGAAGCGTCATAGCCTATGCCGTAACGCGCAGCGTTGAACTTGTTGCCCTCGATGGTGTAGTTTGCGCTGTCGATTTTCCCGATTACTCCGCCTTTGTGTGAAGCAGAGCCGGAAATTGCAGACCGCGATATGTTGTTCCTGACCGTTCCCGCCTCAAGGACTCCGACTATTCCGCCCGCATCGTCGCCGTTTGATGTTACGTTCGACCCGACCGAGATGTCGCAGCTCTCAACCTCTGCACCCGTTGCGATGTTGCCCGCTATTCCTCCGGCTGTGCCTGAGTTTGAGGTGATTGTTGAGGCTTCCACGTGGCTGTTGGTGAGTACAGTACCCTGAAGGTGGCCTGCTATTCCTCCGGCAGTTTTGTCGCTCTTAATATCCGAGCCTGAAAGCACTTGAACGTTCTTGATAGTGCCGTCATTGAGATAGCCGACTATTCCTCCTGCGCATATGGTGCCATACACAGTGCCGGAAAATGTGCAGTCCGTGATGACTTGATTCGCACCCATAGTGCCATATCCCACAATACCGCCGGCATAACCGAGAGAGTCTTTACCGCGAGAATGATACTCATTCCCTTCTGGGTAGGCTGAAATACTGCTGTTTTCAAGCGTACAGTTTTCAATATTACCTCCATACACTCTTGCGGCAATACCGCCTGAATAGCTGGGGACATAACCACTCCCGGTATAGAACACATAAGTATGACTCTTGATGGCAGCTTTCTTGACCGTGCAGTTTTTGATTGTACCTGAATTCATATGAGCCACCATACCGCCCGATTCTGCTTCAAGATTTTCATAAGTATTAATCATATACCTGTAACCTTCCATATTTCCAGCAAAATGGCAGTTCTCTATAGAACCGCCTGAAAGGTTTATGGCAATCCCGGCTGTGTACCGACCGTTAATGGTATAGCTTCCTGACGAATCGACCGTGAGATTCTTCACCGCGAAACCCTCAACAGTCTTGATCGTCCCGAAGAGTGAGGCTGTATCTCCATCTCTTTCCGTGATGTTCAGGTAGATTGTGTGGTCGCTCCCGTCGAAATGCCCCGTGAACGGCTTATCATCAGTACCGATTGGAACCCAGCCCGTGTATTCCGCGAGGTTCATTGTCTTTCTCGGCATGTTCAGGCGGTAATACGCATCTTCCGGTTCTTCCCCGCTGTTGACCCTGTCGCGAAGAGTCATGAGGTCGCTTATTGAGTCGATGATGTACGGGTGACTCTCATCGAAACCGTCGCTTCCCTCGTTGTAGTATTCAGCATATGCACACTGACTGAACAACGCGAGAAATACCGCCAGAAATACGGCATGATATTTTCTCATTGATTATTCCTCCTTCTTTTCTGTGAAAATTTCCTTTCTGCCTACATTGCGCTCAATGCAGACAAAATTAAGGAGGCTTTCCCTCGCGGCTGTACGATAAAATCTTCTCCCATGCGTGGAGTGTATTGATTTGCGTGTTTCTGCTGACTGTGAAAAATGTTACAGGTAGGCTAGTGCTGTGCTGTGCTGTGCTGTGCTGTG
>JAFRSL010000080.1 GCA_017427625.1 Synergistaceae bacterium
CGGTCAACGTCAACGATGAGGACGAGGGCATAAAGAAGCTGAAATCCGCGATGGCTGAACGTGCAAGCATGAACGTTATGGGGACGAGCTACCAGCAGAAACGCTCGTTTGACGTAATGGAGTCGGCAGCGAAGAACGAGGGCGGAAGCTCATTGCTCGGCGCTGGTGTCGGACTTGGCGCGGGAATGGGAATGGGCGGAGCATTCGGTCAGATGGCCTCACAGATGGGGCAGTACATCAATCCTCAAGCCCCTGCCCCTAATCCTTCAACGCCTACAGTAACACCTCAAGCATCAGGCTCAGTGTGTCCGTCATGCGGCCAGCCTGTGATAGCGGGCGCGAAATTCTGCATGAACTGCGGGGCAAAGCTGATCTGCGCGAATTGCGGTCAGCCAATAATGCCGGGCGCAAAATTCTGCATGAACTGCGGCCAACAGATATAGCAAGGAGTGATAATAATGGGAAAATTCTTCAGCAAACTTCGGCAGGTCTTCAACATATTTCTTGTGATGGCACTGATAGGGCTTGCGGCGGCGGTCTTCACGTACTACCTCACAACGCCCGAACAGCGCGGGACAACGTTCTGGATCTCGGCGGGCTTCATCATCTTCGCACTGGTGCTTGAGACGTTTCTTTTCGCTGGGATTGCGTGGCGCGGGAACGGCGGGAAAAATATCCCTGTCAGCTTCTCGAAGTCGATACTCGGCGGACTGTATTTCGTCTTCACAATCGTTGTAGCCGTCTGGAATGCCTATGCAGGCTGGACGATCACGCGCTTGATGCTTACGGAGGTCGGGGGGCTTGTGGTTTTCCTTGTTCCGATGATTCTGATCAACATGGCCGAGCTGAAACTTTCGGACGCAACGGCACGACAGCAGACTGAAGGCCGTGCAAATCTCGCGTCAATGGCCTCACGTTTGGGCTACATTGCTGACGACATGAAATCCGCCGGAATGTCTCAGGACGCAGTCGCGCAGGTTGTAAGATTCTCGGAGTCAGTGAAGTATTCCGACCCCACGCCTGCAAGCGGGAAGCTCGAACGTGAACTCGAAAACGCCGTGAAGAGTCTCGAAGATTCCGCGAAGGGTTCAGATGTTCAGGCGGTGATCCGTGCGTGTACTCTTGCTGAACGTGCCTTGTCCCAGCGCAACGAGTACGTCAAGAACGCGAAGTAAGTGAGTGAAAACCCCTCTGTCTCGCATTGCTCTTGCCGCCCCTGAGAAGGGGAGGTGCTGAACGAAGTGAGGCGGAGGGGTCTTTGTTTCTGAAATTTATATCTTCGGTGAAAAGAGATTCATCTTTATCATTCTGTTGACCTGAGACTGAAGATACGCCGCCCCGAAAAGGAATAGCAGCATGTTCGACGGAGCTATTGTGTTGACGGCCTGAGTCCTGTCCATGAATTTCGCAGCGTGTTCCTGAAGAATCTTCCGTGTGATGTACGCAAGCCACCCCGAAGCCACGATCATGCACCCAATCACTCCATTGTAGACCTCCTCAGCAATTTCCTCACTAATCCCGTAAACTGTGAGGTCATATGACGGCACTATGACAGCGTAAGCATACAACAGCGCGAAAATTCCGACTAGCCACGCGGGTAACTTCGTCTTCGTTCCGAGCGAGTTCAGAGGCTTAATCCTCATCGCGTACCAATAGACCGAGTAAAGCCCCATCGTTACGATATAAAGCACAGGGATAAACGCACCCGCGACAAACTTCATTGCCGGAAGATTCTCAAGCATCTTCTTGCGTTCGTCTTCCTTCTTCTTCGACTCACGTTCCTTGAATTTCTCCTCGCCGTAATCCGTGAGCGTCCCGCAATAAGGGCACTTCTCCTCTCCTGCCTCAATGGGTGCACCGCAAGCCTTGCATTTCATTAACATCAATCCTTTCTGAGCGTAAACTAATACCCCGGCCACAATCAGCCGGGGCAATGTCTAAAGGAGGTGAGCTATGTGGTGGTACTGGCTACTCTGATGCCATTTTCTTGAGAGACTCAACTCTCGCTTTCTGTGCCTCAACCTGTGCTTCAAGCGAGGCAAGCTGATCTTCTTCCGCCTTCAGTGAATTGCTGAGCCTGTCCGCGAATTTGTCTGATACTGCTTTCAGTGCCGCAAATTCTTCCTTGAGGTTCGCTACGTCAGGAAGACCGCCGTTCTCGAGCTTTGCGATCCTCTGCTCAAGTGCTGCCATTCCTGCCTTAACTTCGTCGAGCTTTGGCGTAAATTTGTTCTGCGTTACAGTCCACATGATATTGAGGAGGACTATCACAGCCACTACGCCGATTATGATTTTCTTCTTGTTGTCGGGTTTCTGGGGAGCTTTCTTGTCTTTCTGCGCGCTCATTGTCATTACCTCCGTTCATGAAACAAAGGAGGCCCTATATTGAGCCTCCGTTACGCACAAGTAACTACTTAACCTCCACGTCTGCGCCAGCTTCAGCGAGCTTCTTGCGGATTTCCTCAGCCTCGTCCTTTGACACGCCTTCTTTGACGTTCTTGGGCGGGTTGTCAACGAGTTCCTTTGCTTCCTTGAGGCCGAGCGATGTGATCTCGCGGACTGCTTTGATGACTGCGATCTTGTTCGCGCCGGGGCCTTTGTAGACGACATCAAACTCTGTCTTCTCCTCTGCGGGAGCTGCTGCTGCGCCTGCGCCGGGCATTGCTGCCATCATAACGGGAGCTGCTGATGCTGATACGCCGAACTTCTCCTCAAGAGCCTTCACGAGTTCTGAAAGCTCAAGTACTGACATTGTTTCGATAGCCTGAATGATTTCTTCTTTGGTCATAATAATATTTTCCTCCGTAATAAATTTTTCTTGCTGACTGAATCCCTATGCTGCGGATTCTTCCTTCTTTGCGCGAATCTGATCGAGGCATGTAACGAAATTCCTGATTGTTCCAGCGAGAACGTTGACGAACCCCGAAATTGGCGCGGCGATAGTCCTGACGACCTGACCCCTGAGAACTTCCTTCGACGGAAGGTCTGCAAGTGCCATGAGCTGTGCGAGATTGAGCTGCTGATTTTCGAGCTGACCGCCCTTGAGGATAAATGCTTTCTGAGTCTTGTCATTGGCATATTCCTTTAGGACTTTTGCGACGGCCACAGGGTCATCGTAGCAAAGCGCGTAGATGTTCGGCCCTTTCATCATGTCATCAGGAAGTTCAGAGAGTCCTGCTTCCTTCATAGCGATTGCGAAAAGTGTGTTCTTTGCGACTTTAAGCTCACCGCCAGCCTCACGAACCTTGTGCCTCAGTTCCGTACTCTGTGCGACGGTCATACCGCGATATTCTCCGACGAAAACCGCCTTAGTGCGCGATAATTTCTCCTTCAGCCCAGCGACTAGATCATACTTTATTGTTGCCGGCATGTTTCATTTTTCACCTCCTTCATCTACAAACAAGCTCCCCCCATGATAACACAGGAGGAGCATTGGTACTCTCATTGTCTCACTCCTGAGCAGGATTATTAAGCGCAAAGGCCCCTGCTGTCTTAGGAATATTTATGATACGAACGAAAAATCTTTATCTTACAGTGCTAACTCTTTCTGAGCGAGTGCTGGGTCAACCGAAATTCCCGGCCCCATCGTCGGAGCGATTGCGATGCTCTTGACATACGTTCCTTTGACCGACGCCGGTCTAGCCTTGTATATCGCCTGAAGCAGTGCCTTCACGTTGTCGTAGAGATCATCAGCACTGAAGTCGCGTTTCCCTGCGGCATTGTGGGTGATACCCGTCTTGTCCGCACGGAACTCAACACGTCCGGCCTTGATCTCCTTAACGGCGGCTGCAAGCTCAAAAGTTACGGTGCCTGTCTTAGCGCTTGGCATCAATCCGCGAGGGCCTAATACTTTTCCGAGACGACCCACTGACTTCATCATGTCAGGCGTTGCGATCACTGCGTCAAAATCCATGAATCCGCCCTGAATCTGCTGAACGATGTCATCTCCGCCAACGATGTCAGCTCCTGCGTCCTGAGCCTCTTTGATCTTCTCGCCCTGAGTGATGACGAGGACTCTCTTTGTTACGCCTGTTCCGTGAGGAAGTGAGACTGTGCTTCTGACCTGCTGGTCTGCGTGGCGGGGGTCAATCCCTAATCTCACGTGGACTTCAATGCTCTCGTTGAATTTCGCCGTTGATATTGACTTGAAAAGCTCGACAGCCTCACGAAGTCCGTAAAGCTTGCCTTCCTCGATTTTGGCGGCGGCTTCTCTGTAGCGTTTGCTTCTCTTCATGTTATTTCCTCCTGCGGTCTGTAACGGGCTGATTTAACCCTTCCGCTCTGTCTGTCCTAGTCGGTGATCTCAAGCCCCATTGAACGCGCTGTGCCTTCAATCATACGCATAGCGGCTTCCACGTCATTGGCGTTGAGATCCTTCATCTTCATCTCGGCGATCTCTTTGACCTTTGCGCGGGCTAACTTCCCGACTTTTGTCTTGTTGGGAACTCCTGAACCTGACTCGATTCCCGCTGCTTTCTTGAGCAATACTGCCGCAGGGGGAGTCTTCAGCTCGAACGTGAAGCTCCTGTCGGCATACACCGTGATTACTGCGGGGATTATGAGTCCGGCCTGATCCTGAGTCTTTGCATTGAACTGCTTGCAGAACTCCATGATGTTCACGCCGTGCTGTCCCAATGCCGGGCCTACAGGGGGCGCGGGCGTTGCTTTCCCAGCGGGCAACTGTAACTTTATCTGCCCAACTACTTTCTTAGCCATGATAAAAATTTTCCTTTCTGTCTATTACTTTCGGCCTTATGATATTTTCTCTAAGGCTTTGTAATCTGTCTCCAGCACTGAACCGCCGAGCATATCACTCTTGAATTTCACACGAGCCTTCTTCGTGTTTATCTCAACTACCGGGCCGGTAAATCCCTTCATGTCTCCGTCAGCGATCACCCTTACAGTGTCGCCGACCTTGAGGTCAAACTCAACTCGCGGGGATTCTTCTGACTTCTTCATGCCTGACATGATTCTGTCGACTTCATCCTGCGAGAGCGGCATGGGGTGAGTTCCCGCGCCTATGAAGCCGGTTACTCCGGGCGTGTGCCTCACAGTGTACCAAGACTGCTCATCGAGAGACATCTCAATCATCACGTAGCCGGGGTAAAGTTTGCGTGTAACTTCGCGGCTTTTCCCGTCCTTGACGACGATGTTGGTCTCCGTAGGTATAAGGACATTGAAGATCTTGTCCTGCATCTTCATGGCCTTGATGCGCTGAGTGAGGTCGTCCTTTACGCGTTTTTCATAGCTGGCATATGTCTGGACGACATACCATTTACGTTCGCCCGGCATGATTATACCTTAACCAAGAAGCGCGCTGAACAGCCACGCAAGAAGGAAATCAACCAGACCCAGATAGAGTGATACGCACAACGTAAAGACTATTACTACCAGTGTCCAGTACCATATTTGTCTGCGCGTAGGCCAAGTAACTTTTTTGAGTTCGGCTTTGGCTTCACGTATGAAGTTCATTAGCGAAGACATCTTTGTGGTTTTCTCTGCTGATGATTTTGCCATTTGCTTTGTCCTTATTATAACGAAATGGCAGGCCCGGAAGGACTCGAACCTTCAGCCCCCGGTTTTGGAGACCAGTGCTCTGCCAATTGAGCCACGGACCTGCGTGAAAATTACGTGATAAATTTTACAACAGGATTAACAGTTTGGCAATACTACTTTGATTCTTTGTGAACTGTCGGAGCATTGCACCATTTGCAATACTTCTTGAGTTCGAGCTTCTTTGCCTGCTTCTTCTTGTTGACGGTTGTCGTGTAGTTGCGTCGTTTGCACTGTGTGCAGGTTAATCCGATTATGTCTGCCATTTGAAATTTCTTCCTCCCATCGAAATCTGAAAACTGGAATATTTTAGCACAACCAGAAATTTTCGATGTATAATTTTTTGCAGCCGTTAAAGATTTTGCGGAGGAGACTTCTTTAGTGTTCAGGACTGATAGAGAAATACGTTAAAGAGAGGTTGACAAAATGAAAAATCGCAC
>JAFRSL010000081.1 GCA_017427625.1 Synergistaceae bacterium
AATGTATGATGCCCTGTCATCGCTTAGAGTTCCCATGAAGCTCCGAATACTCGTGATCCTCACACTGAGGGGCGTTAATATTCTCCGTGAAAGTTTCGAGACCGCGATAATCTCCGTGAGGCTACGCGCTCCAAATCTTCGCGGAATAATGAGGCTTAAAGTCTTCGCTTGCATGACGGGGACGGTACTGCTTCAGAGCTTTCTGCGTTCTGAGAATATGATGAGGGCTGTGAAATGCCGCGGGGGCTTCAGAGGTTTCATTCAGACTGAGAACGATAGCCTGAGCGCATGGGATATGATTTGCATTCTGGGATTTGCGGTTTACGGGCTGATTATAGCGGTGATGAATTATGCTTGAGGTTGAGGGATTACGCTACCAGTATCCTGACGGCCATGAAGCATTGCGCGGTGTGAGCCTTAGCGTTGGAGCGGGCGAGAAGGTTGCCATTGTCGGCGCAAACGGCTCAGGGAAATCAACGCTTCTCCTTCACATCGCTGGGGCTGTCGAAGTGCAGTCAGGGCGGATAACGCTCAATGGGCGGGATGGGTCTGACATATTGCGGGAGAAAGTTGGCCTGACGTTCCAGAATGCTGATGATGAACTTCTCATGCCGTCGGTGATTGAGGACGTAGCATTCAGCCTCGTTGCTTCGGGAATGCCCCCACACTCTGCTCATGAACGCGCGGGTGAAATTCTAACCAAGCTCGGAATATCGCACCTCTCATCGCGTCCGCCACACAGGCTTTCAGGCGGCGAGAAGAGGCTCGTAACATTCGCTGGAATCCTTGCCTCGAACCCCGAAATTCTCGCTCTCGACGAACCCACAGCAGGGCTTGACCCAAAAGCAAGACGGCGTGTCATAAACTTTCTGCGTGAAACTGAGAAGGCTGT
This sequence comes from Synergistaceae bacterium, assembly GCA_017427625.1. Classification (GTDB taxonomy): domain Bacteria; phylum Synergistota; class Synergistia; order Synergistales; family Aminobacteriaceae; genus JAFUXM01. Next base: position 893 of record JAFRSL010000081.1, read on the forward strand.
AATCCTTGCGACTCACGATTTGGACATGGCACTGGACGTTTGTGGGAGGGCAGTGATACTTTCAGGCGGAGTGATTTCGGCTGAGGGTGAATTGCCGGAACTCTTCAAGAACGGGAAGATTCTTGAGGCATCGGGGCTGGAGCTTCCGTTACGTTTCCAATCGTAAAGCACTTCAGCCCTGCTTTCTCCGGCTATTCTACGTGGTGAAGTTCGTTGTTCACCATGTCGATGTTGACTTTCATGACGTTCATCATGGCAGCCATATTTTGCATGATTTCGACGGAGTTCTTCGCGTTTACCTCAAGAAACTTCATGAACTCCCCGCGTGTTATCCTCATCAGCAGCATGTCAGTATAGGCCGTTACAGTGTAGATTCCCGGCTTGCCCGTCAGCAAAGAGTATTCCCCGAAGGTCTTGCCTTCCTTGAGGCTCCCAAGAATGTACTCATCATCTGTCCCGTAATTCAAGTAGCATATCGCACGCCCTGAGACTATCTTGTACATCTCGCTGTTAGTGCTGCCCTCACGGAGTATCACTCTTTCGGCTGGAACTCTAACGAATTTCGCCTGATGCGCGGATTGCTTTACGGCCTGCTCTTTCAGTCGCGCAATGTTTTCATCGGTCAGGAATTTCCCAAGACGTACCACGCCGTTAAGAAAGCGTTTTACGGGCGACGTGTTCAGGAACGCGGCATTTACGCACGTTATCACGAGGAATATATTGCTCTCACGGAACTCGTTCTCAAGTACACGCGAGAATATCCCCATGAAAGCCGAATCCCTTTCCGCAAGAATGTCAAAACCCTCGATAACCAGTATCATCCTGTAGCCATGCTGAAGCTCCGCAATGTACTTCAGAGCATCGTCCCAGAACATGAACGGCTCATGCTCCTTGTCATCGCAGTATGCCAGAATCTTTGCCGAGAATTTTCCCAGATTCGCCCGGCTGCTCCCCTGTGTGGCTGTGAAATATATCGCTGACTTGTTCTTGCAGAACTCCTCAAGAAGCGTCGTCTTCCCTGAACTTTTAGCACCATAGACGAGGAAAAGCTTGAACCCTCCCCCGTCATAAGCATTCTCAAGCTGTGAAAGTTCCTTCTCGCGTCCTATAAACATTTTATCGTCTTACGCATCGTGAAAATATTACAGCCGTCACGGTACTCATAGCTCACACTGTCCATTGTCTTCTTGACGATGTATATTCCCAATCCGCCGATCTGCCTTTCTTCGGCTGAAAGAGTCGTGTCAGGGTCAGGCCGTGAAAGCGGGTCATATGGTGTTCCGCTGTCCTTGAACGTAATCTCGGCTACTCCGTCATCGTCAGTTATTGAGATTTGTGCAGTACCATCACATGCACCGTAAGCGTAGTGTGCGATGTTCACGAAAATTTCCTCAACAGCTACGTCAATCTGCGTCATCGTCTTCATTGGGCAGTCCATCTCCTCAAGGAAGCCGTCAATGAAATCTATTACCTCGTCAAGTTTCTCTGTCTTTGCTTCAACTACAAGCTCCAAATCACTCACCCTCCCCGTGAAATTTCAGCATCATCATAGTAATATCATCAAACTGCGGAGCGTCCCCCGTGAAGTCATCAACATTCCTCTTCATGGCCGAAAGCACACCTTCCGCAGTAAAAGAAAACCCCTCCGTCTCACTTCGTGAGCCACCTCCCCTTGTCAGGGGCGGCAAAAGCAGGGAATTACACGCCCCCTGAGAAGGGGGAGAGGGCCATGAAATGGCGAGGGGGGTAGTTTTCGGCGCCGTATCGTTCAGCGCGTCAATCATTCTCGCCGTACCGTAAAGCTCGCTGTCAATGTTCGTAGCTTCAGCAACTCCGTCTGTGTAAAGATAAATGCAGTCCCCAGATTTCAAGTCAAACTCGTACTCACGGAACTTCATTCCCTCCATCGTAGCGACCGCTGGGCTGTGCTTGTCCTTCATCAATGACCAGCCTTCACCCTTCCTGAATATTGCAGGGTACTCATGGCCGGCATTCGAGGCTTTAACGTTCCCTGTCTTTATGTCGACGATCCCGAGCCACACCGTAACGAACAATCCTGCCTCATTCCCTTCGCAGAGCTGGTTGTTCACGTCAGCAAGAATCTCCGCCGGACTCCCTCCCATCAATGCGCGGTTCTTTATGAGAGCCTTCGAGATTGCCATGAACAGCGACGCAGGCACACCCTTTCCCGAGACGTCAGCAATCACCA
>JAFRSL010000082.1 GCA_017427625.1 Synergistaceae bacterium
AAGAACTCGAAGACTAACGGACTATGTGCATACCGTGATGATCTTCGTCCTGTTCTTGAGAGGGCGTTACAGTCAGACGTTATAGTGATTGGAAGTCCCATTTACTTCAGCTATCCGACGGGAATGTTCCGCTCATTCATCGAGCGTTTTCTGTTCCCCATCATGAGCTACAACGTCAACCCTGACGGAACCAGACCCCGCGCAATCGACAAGACAATATACAGCGCTGTAATCTACACGATGAACTGCCCCGAAGAACTTGCAGAGAAGATACGTTACCTCGAATACCTCGCACCCAATGCTCAGGCTATGGAGATTGTACTGGGACACTGTGAAACTTTATGCGCGTACAATACCTACCAATTCAGGGACTATTCGCGCTATGGTGCTAACATGTTCAGCGAGACTGTGAAAGCGAAGTACAGAGATGAACATTTCGGGACTGACCTTCAGAACGCCTACGATTTGGGCAAGCGTCTTGTGATGAAAGCAAAAGAGGAAGCTTAGCATGAACCGATGGATTACCGCGATGTGTAGTTCTGAATGACTCCTAATGAACATGACTCAAGTTAGCGACAAGATACTTCATCAGTTGTTCAGGAAGGGTGAAGCGTCCTATGCTGTCTCTGATGTCTCGAAAGCTATAGCCCCTCTCGTAGATCTCCTGTTCGTGAGCCTCTTCATCGGAGCGTCAGGCGTAACCGTCATGTGTTACGTTGCTCCAATGATTATACTCTTCTCAATCATAGGCATGTGCATAAACACCGGCGCGAGGAACAAAGTATCGGTGCTTCTCGGAGAAGGCAACATTGACGAGGCCAACGCAGTGTTCTCGGCATCAATCATTATTGGCGCGGGTCTGTCTGTGGTTTCGGCTGTGGCTGTCGGGGTGTACTGTTCGGAAGTGTCGTTCATTCTTGGCGCGAGGGAGCCGGAAATTTTCGAGATTACGAAGCTCTACATTTGGGGCTATCTTGTCGGCTATCCTTTCCTCACGATGATTCGGATCCTCACTCCCTTTCTCCAGATGGAAGGGCAGTACAGGCTTCTTGCCACAACGTCTGTGATTACCACTGTGCTTGATATTGCTCTGGATGCTCTCGTGATATTCGTGCTTCATGGGGGAATGTTCGGGATTGCCCTTGCCACTTCAGTGGGCTACATCATTACGTTCTTCATGCAGGCGGCCTCTTTCGTCAGACGTAACACCACCTCAGTCTTCCGTCTCTCCATGAAGGGAGTAACTCCCAAGATTTTCGGCGAAATACTGCGTCTTGGTGCTCCCAATGGACTCTTCAACATAAGCAGGTCGGCGGGCGGAATGTTAATCAACAACATGCTGACAGCTTTTCACATGCGCTATCTTGTCGCGGCTTACGGGGTATTCTCGCAGATCATAATGTTCGTTACTTCGTCATGGATGGCTCCTGTTGATACTTGCGTTGCGTTTTCGGGAGTCTTCATCGGCGAGGAGGACAGGGACTCCCTAAAGGAAGTGCAGAAAATTTCACTCATTCACACGCTCACATACACGTCCATTCTTACGGCCGTTCTGTTCGTATTTGCGCCTCAGCTCGCGGGGGTATTCCTGAAATCTGATGACCATGAGGCCTTGAGGATGGCTGCCGAATGTATACGGGTCTCCTGCTTATCTCTTCCGTTCCACACTATAGTCTACAACTTCAGTAATTACTTGATGGCGGTGAAGAGGCTTAGTTTCTCCAGCGTCTACTACTTCCTCATTGAGTGCGGAATTATCGTGCCGGTTATGTTCATCATGCTCCAAATCATAGGCTACCGCGGCGCGTGGATCTCAAGGGTAATCAACATGTCCCTGCTCAGTGCTGTTACTGTGGCGTATGTTTACAGGAACGGTGAGGGCGCAACTTTCCGGGACAAGATGCTTCTTCTGCCTGAAAGTTTCGGGATTAAGCCGGAAAATGAGCTTGCTGTGATTGCGGCTTCAACGGGCGAGATTCACGGTCTCCCACACATTGCGGTTGCCTTTGCGCTGGAACATGGCGCGGACATGAGGAGGGCGCGGAATTATGGGCTTGTTACGGAGGAGCTTGCAATATTTCTCACGGAACACGGCTTCAACGATGGCAAGACTCACAACATCAATGCAAGACTCGTGGCAAAAGGCGAGGAGCTGATTATCCGAATGCGCGACGACTGCAAGCCTCTCAATCTCACGGAATACTACAAGGCGCTCACTGAAAGCTACGAACGTGATGCGGGACTGTCCATCATCATGAAGATGTCGAAGGACGTGCAGTACACGAATACTTTGGGGACGAACAATCTTATTGTCAGTGTTTGAAGTGAAAAGCCATCCTAAGGTTTTGACAGGGCGGGGAAAAAATGGTAACTTCTATCACAAATAATAATTCTGGAGGTAATCTCAATGGAACTCAGGAAAGAAGTAAATGGTTCATCACTCACTATCGCCCTCGACGGAAGGCTCGACACAACCACAGCTCCCCAGCTCGAAGCAGAAATCTCAGGCGGCCTCAGCGGGATCACTGACCTCACAATCGACATGGCAAAGCTCGTCTATGTCTCTTCAGCAGGCCTCAGGGTACTCCTTAAGGCCCAGAAGCTCATGAACAAGCAGGGAAAAATGACCGTCAAGAACGCAAGTCAGGAGATTAAGGAAATCTTCGAGGTAACTGGCTTCGACGAACTTCTCAACATCGAGTAACCATGCTCAACTTTCAGCCCCTTTCTATGGGTCTAAAGACGCTGGCGGATTCCTACACGTTCAAATACGGCGAGGGATCTTGCCAGCACTCTTTCGTGTCGTCTTGGAGTCTCCGCCACAAATACGGCGACTCGTTCTGCGAGCATGAAGGCTACCTTTACACTCTCCGCTCCAAACTCTGTAATGATTCCGAACGGGCATACCTTTTCCCCTTCGGTCCGCGTGAGGACTTGGACGCACTGAGGCAGGCAGTCCAGAACGTTATCGATGACGCTCATGGACATAATTGCCGCGTGAAATTCCAGACGGTAACAGAATCCGCAAAGGACATAATCACAGCCATGTTCCCCGGAAGATTCACTGTCGACTTCAGCCGCAATTACTCCGAGTATGTTTACGACATTGAGCAACTTTTCAGCCTTTCAGGAGGCAAACAAGAAGTTAAACGGAGAAGCCTTCACAAATTTCTGCGCAGGTATGAAGGCCGCTGGGAGTCTCTATTGATTGCACATGAGCATATAGATATGATACGGGACTTTCAGAACAGATGGCTTGAAGAAAGAATCTCAGGAATTGATGACCCTTTGCACGTGGCGCAGCTAAGATCCGATGATGAATGTATACAGCGTGCGCTTGATGATTTCTTCATACTCGGAATGTTCGGTATCGTCATGCTCATTGATGGCAAGATCGCAGGGTATGCCTATGGTTTTCCGCTTAATGACGATGTCGTTGAAGGTGATGCGGAAAAGGCTGACAGGAATATGCTGGACGTTTATACTGCCGTAAAGCATGAGTTTTTGGGGATATGCCGCGCGAAATTCACATACTTCAATTTCGAGGAAGATCTAGGCGATGAAGGCTTGAGAACGGTTAAAATGAGAGACCAGCCCGCTTACATGATAGACAAATTTACTCTAACTGAAAATGAACAGGCTTGAAGCAAACATTTCACTTTTCGCAATAACTTTCTTCGCGTCAATTCAGTACGTTTTCCTGATATGGGTTCCCGATTCTGTCCCACACTTCGCCTTTCTATGTGTTACAAATCTGATCGGCCTCGTGATGTCGCTGGCTTTCTTCTTTGGGGAACTGTTCAGGCTTGACGTTAAGCAGGTCAAACAGAGTATGGTCCTCTCAGGACAGCTCGTTGCGTTCAATATATTCCTTCTTATGGGTGTCTCTGGACTTGGCCCGGCCATGATAAACGCGATACTTTCGACAAATTTCGTGTTCATTGCTACGATAGTCTTCTTAGAAAACAAGCGCATTCCAGACAAGGGGACATTCTTCGGTATCTTAACCGTCTTTGCAGGGCTAATGTTCATGTCTGAGGCGGGAATCTCTGACTTCCTTAATGTCAGCGTTCTCTACCTCACGGCCTCAAATATTGCGTTTGCGTTCTATGTCGTGAGCGTCGGGAAATATTCTGTCTCCTCTAACCCGTCGATCATAGCTATGGGGCAGATGTTCTTCTGCTTCGTGTTCAGCCTCATCTTGTGGGTCGCTGAAGTCATTGTGAAGGGCGTGCCTTTCGGGCTTCCGTCCAATCATGAGTTCTGGGGCAGCGTCATCTATGTGAGCTTCTTCATCAGGGGGCTTTACGGGATAGTCCAGGTTTACGCGCAAAGGTACGTCTCGCCGCTGAACACGTCATTGATATTCTCGACCGAAATCATCATGACTATGGCAGTCTCCCCTGTGCTGTCCGAATTTCTTGGGACTGAGCCGGAAATCATAACATGGCCGAAAGTCTTCGGGGGAGTCGCTATCGTCTTGGGAATAATGATGACTGAGCCGGCATTCTTCGCGTGGTTAAGGAGGCTGATCGTCCGTGAGAAACCGTGAGAAATTGACGCTGACCCTGCTTTGCGCGCTGGCATATTTCGTGATTGACGCTCCCGTCCAGATGACTCACGTCCTGCCGTCATTCGCGGGGATCAAGAACTTCCTGCCGTTGACGCTGGGACTGTTCTTCGGTGCTTACGGAGTCGCAGGGTGCGTGATCGGGTGCGTTGCCTCAGCGTTCCTAGTGAACTTGCCAGTGCCTGACATCCTGCGTGAGATTGTGTGCATAGTGATTATCGGGCTGGGAATGTTTCACGGCTGGCACCACACCACGAAGTCCGGGCGGATTTCCTTCAAGACATGGCCGGATTACGGGAGATATTCCGTGCTGCTTGCGAGATTGTGCTTGTGCGTGTGGGCAGTGTACATTACTTCAAGCCTTAACGCGGGTGTCTCAGCTGGACTCGCGTATTTCCTCACCGGGCTGTTCATCGGAATCCCAGTCAACATACTCTTCTCATCCCTCCTCTACATTGAGCCTGTCATGCCGCGCGGAAAGTTTCCGTTGAATGACGCTGACTTCTGCCTTCTGCCTGACGCTGAGAGCCTGGAGGGAGCAAACGAAATCCTCGAAATGTCGGCCATGAAGCGCGGCGTGAAGATGAAGCGTGTCCTTGAGATACAGAGCTGCATTGAGGAACTCGCCCTGAGAATCCATAAGGCTCACCCTGACGCGAGAATTTCCGTATCAGTAACATTCGGGGACGCAATATCAGCCCGTCTTCATTACTGCGGGGAAAAATACAACCCCTTCCGCATTGACCCGGACGAGGACGAAATCGACATCATGAGCCTCAAAATCATAAAGCACCGCGCAATACGAGCATCGTTCAGCAATTTGGGCGGGGAAAACAACGTACATGTAGTAGTTTAGGAGGATTGATTCATGAAGAGGTCAACAATCAGGAAGAAGTTACAGGCTGTTGTTCTATATATCTCAGTGATTGCGCTAATAATAACAGGTGCGGTCGGAATAGCCGGAATGAGACGTATTCAGAACGACAGCGAGCAAGCCTTAATCCGCCAGATGGAGCAGAACCTCGCCAACATCACCGACAGCAAAGCTGACCTTGCGGAATCGGAGCTTGGGAAATTCGTGGGTTATGCTCAGAATTTCGCGGACTACATTCACGGTCTTTACACCGCATCTCAGGACTACCTGCCTCACATGGTAATGCCAGCAAGAATCGAGAACACCGGGACTCTGGCAATGCAGAGAATCATGGACAGGAGCGCAGACATCGAATCAGAAGCCCTCAAGAGTGAGATAAGTCTTCTTGGGAATCTCCGGCAAATCTGGGACCCGGTCTCAAGAGCTAACAGCAATGTCATAACATCGGTCTATGCCGGCACGAAATCCGGCGCAATGATAGCGTATGACAAAAACTCATTCAACTCACTGCCTGAAGGAAATGACAGCGAAAATTATTACAGCTTCCATAATTCAGACTGGTACAAGTTGGGACAGGAGAGAGGCTCGGCATTCTTCACCGATGTGTATTATGACAACTTCGGTATGGGACTGATGATAACTTGCGGCGCTCCCTTCTATGACGCTGAGGGGAATTTCGCCGGAGTCGTCTGCATGGATATATTGATCTCTGATCTGTACAAGGCGATCGTTGATGTTGATCTCGGTGATGAGGCACATGCTTTTCTTGTTGACCGGGCAGGGAAAATCATCAATCCCCCAGACAAAGGCAACTCAGCAGGACAGACTATCCATGATGTAACTAAAAGCCTAGCCGACGAAATAATGTCGGGGAAAACCGGCGTATCACTCTCGGACAGCAGGATATATTATGCCTACACTCCGATAGAGAGTACAGGCTGGAAGTTCTGCGTAAGAATCCCTGAGAGCGTAATACTTGCTCCCGTCCGTTCGGTGAATGAGCGGGTAATCTACACGATGCTCTCATTCTTGGGGGCATTCGTGATTATCGTTGTGCTTGCTGTCTTTGCCGCCCGGAAATTCTCAGGCAAACTCACAGACCCTATAGTCGCGCTTGAGCATGACGTTAAAGAAATCTCCGGCGGAAATCTTGATTACCGCGCCGAGATCCGTACCAATGACGAAATCGGAGACCTCGCAAAATCCTTCAACGACATGGCCGCGTCCCTCAAGGATTACGTGAAGAACCTCGCCGCAGTTACAGCCGAGAAGGAGCGAATCGGAGCCGAGCTTAACATTGCGACTCAGATTCAGGCCGACATGCTTCCGAGAATATTCCCGCCATTCCCTGACCGCAATGAGTTCGACATTTACGCCTCGATGAACCCTGCAAAGGAAGTTGGGGGAGACTTCTATGACTTCTTCATGGTTGACGACGATCATCTTGCTTTGGTCATGGCCGATGTCTCTGGAAAAGGTGTACCCGCTGCCCTCTTCATGGTGATCTCAAAGACGCTCATCAAGAACAGGACACAAATGGGCGGAACACCGTCGGAGATTCTCGCGGACGTTAACGAGCAGTTATGTGAGGGCAATGAGGCAGAGTTGTTCGTTACCGTTTGGCTAGGGATACTTGAGATCTCGACAGGGCATGTTACAGCTTCAAACGCCGGCCATGAATACCCCGCGATCTACCGTCCGGGCGAGGGCTACACGCTCTTTAAGACGAAGCAGAGTCCCGCAGTCGCAACGATGGAGGGCTTGAAGTTCAGGAGCAGTGAGTTCACGCTGAATCCTGGCGACAGTCTCTATATTTATACAGACGGTGTCGCAGAGGCTACGAATATCAATAACGAGCTTTACGGGACTGACAGAATGATAGAAACTCTCAACCAGACCGTGAACATGCCGGTTGATGAAGTTCTCGCAGTAATGAAGAAGTCCGTCGATGATTTCACTGGTGATGCGCCTCAGTTTGACGACATCACGATGCTTTCATTGAGGTATAACGGAAAATGCTGAGGAAGAATCTTGCCGTCCAAATCGTTGCAGGGTTCGTCTGCGTTATCGCGGTGCTTGCGGTCCTGGTCTGCATAATCGGATACCAAAGGTTCACGTTGTCAGCATCGACACAGTACGAGGATTGCGCGTACAACACAGCCCGTACTGCAGCGACTATGATAGTTCCTGAGCTTCTCACGGGAGAGATTGCCGGAGCTGAGTACCAGATGCGCTTCAAGATGCTCAATGACGAATGGGAACGCCTCGCTAACACTCAGGATGCGACGTTCATCTACCTCATACGCCCAGACAAGACCGACTACGATCACATCGAGTTCTTCCTGAGCGTAATGAACAAGTCAGCCCACTATGAGCGTTACCCAAGCGGCTACCTCCGTAAGACATCGAATGACGAGTACCGGAACGCCTACCGTGAAATCTGCGAGAACGGCAAGAGCATGGCCACGATATTCCGCGACAAGGGAGACAGTGAGACAGGACACCACATAACCGTAATGATTCCCGTCAAGGCCAGAAATTCCGACAGAGTTGACTGGATACTCTGCGTTCAGCGTCAAATGGAACGCCTGAACTTCTACCGCAAGTCGTACGTTCAGCATGTAGCGATTGCAGCGGCTGTGATTCTTGGATTCGTTCTCACGGTTTACGGAGTATACTTGGGGCGTTTGTTGATTGTCCCGCTGAAGAAAATCGCTTCGGAGGCCATGAGATTCGCAGGCGAGCACACAGAGCCAGAATCGCCGCTCGGAAAACACATAACCGCCAAGAACGAGATCGGCCAGCTTGCAAGAACTGTTGACGCAATGGAGTCCCAAGTCCTGAGCTACATCGACGGAATAACGCGGATTACTCAGGAAAAGGAGCAGATAAAAGCCGAGCTTAACATAGCGGCAGGGATTCAAGCGAGCATGCTGCCCCGTGAGTTCCCGGTGAGGAAGGAGTTTGAGATTTTCGCGTCAATGACTCCTGCAAAGGAAGTGGGCGGGGATTTCTATGATTTCTTCATGGCCGATGACAGTCATCTTGCTATGGTGATTGCTGACGTCTCGGGAAAGGGTGTGCCTGCGTCGCTGTTCATGGCAATCTCGAAGGCTCTCATAAAGAACCGCGCATTGATGGGAGGAAGTCCAAGCGAGATTCTTGCTGACGTTAACAACCAACTCTGCGAAGGTAACGAGGCAGGATTGTTCGATACGGTATGGCTCGGAATCGTTGACATAAAGACAGGGAGCGTTAAAGCCTCGAATGCCGGCCATGAGTACCCTGCAATATTCAGGAAGGGTGAAGGCTGGTCATT
>JAFRSL010000083.1 GCA_017427625.1 Synergistaceae bacterium
AAGTCAGGCTGACTGCGATTTAGTGCGCGAAGGAATGAATGTAATCCGCGAAGTTTTGCAGTGAAACATGGCCAGAAGAAAAACACCCCCTCGTTAAAACTTTGCAAGGGGGTTAGTGTCTACGCTATGAGTTAATCATTCCCATTATTGACTGCTGACTCTGATTTGCCTGTGAAAGCATCGAGTTGCCCGTCTGTGTCAATATCTGAAGCTTCACGAAGTTCATGTACTCCGTCGCCATATCAGCGTCCTTTACACGGCTCTCGGCTGCTCGCATGTTAAGGCTCGTTTCGGTGAGGCTGTTAGTGTTGTACTCAAGCTCATTCTGATATGAACCCAACTTTGACCGCTGTATGCTTACCTTCCTTATCGCTGCGTCGAGAAGTGTCAGAGACCTTGAAGCCTTCTCCCTAGTCGATACGTCAATCTCGCCAAGCCCAAGAGATTCTGGCCTCATGTCGGCGATGTTGATGTATATATCCTCGCCTCTCCCCTCTCCAATCTGGAACGCCGTACTGTTATCACGAATGTGAAGCGTCGTCTCGAACGGCTTTGTCTCGCTCTCAAAAATGTAGCGTTTAGAGTCCTCGTCCCATGTTGCTTTGACGTTGGCCATGTTGTCGAACTCAATATCAGCATTGGGGTGAAGAACTCCCTGAATCGTGTTGCCGATTGTGTTGATATTCTTTGCGAGAACTTTCCCAGTGTGAGCGTCATAAACTGTGGCTTTGAATGTATTTTCCTTAGACTCCTGAATCGTAGAAAGCCCCAAAGATTTCAAGAAGTCCTCATTGTCCGCGCTGAACGATAATTCGCCCGCTTTTCCGGCTATGGCACTGCGGATTAAGATCGTTCCCTTACGAGTCTGGAGGCCGCTCGGTGCTTCAACGGGATTTCCGTTTGCGTCAACAATAATTTTCCCGTTATCATCGCGCTGATATATCATTACATCTTCTTTTGCTAGGACAGCTTCGGAAGTGCTAGGTGTTCCGTCCGAGATTGTGCAGAAGTTCTCCCTGTTGTTGACATACTTCCCCTGCCCCAAGTCGTCAGCAATAGCATCGTTAATCTTCCGCCTTACATCGTCGATTGTGTCCCCGCCGTAAACCACAATGTCAGCAGTCTTACCGTCGCCCTGAGTGATGCGTATAGTCTGAGGCTCAGTGAAGTATGACACTCCGCTTGCAGTTTTGAAGGATTTTATGTTTTCGAGCGTTGCGGGGTGCAATTTCTTCTCGTTCACGGTAACTTCGATTTCTACAGGGTTGCCCTTGCCGTCCAATACAACATTACCATTCTCGTCCCTCTTGACTGTCTTCTCCGTTATGGGAATTTCCTCCACTGTGTCGAGGTCGATGATGTTGGTCTTCTGGACTTGACCTCTTCCCGGTTTTGCGTGGACTTCAATCTTGTAGTTGCCTTCGGTGAGTTTGCGCTGGCCGTATTTGTCGGTTGCTGTGATCGCGCCTGAGACTTTGAGCTGAGTGCTTGCGTTGTCGGAAGACCATTGAGCTGTCGCGCTGCCGTCAAGAAGCCTCTTCTTGTTGAACGTCGTTGTGTTAACGGCACTGTTTATGTTCTCGCGGAGTTCGTCGATTTCCGTCTGAATATAACTTCTGTCCTGAGCCGTGAGAGAATCATTAGCGGCCTGAACCGAAAGCTCCCTCATTCTCTGCAAGACCGAGTTAATCTGACCTAATCCGCCCTCCGCAGTCTGCAGCATCGAAATTCCGTCCTGCGAATTACGAATTGCCCTGTCAACCCCTGCCGCCTGTGCTGAAATACTCATACCCATCGCGAAATTCGCCGCATCATCTGCCGCCGTTGCAGCCCGAAGACCAGTTGAGAGTGCGCGGGCAGTCTTCTCGATTGCTTTGTTGGTGGCAGTAATGGCGTTGAATGTCATGTTGAGGGTGTTAGATGTGTTCCCTATCATCATGATAGATCTTTGCCTCCTGCTGAAAAATATAACTCTGCTTTGAATTTCGGCATGAATGAGGAAAATTTTTACCGCCCGAAAATTCTCGCTGCCTCGCTCATGTTCTCCCTTATGCTGACACCGAAAGGACAGCGTTTCTCACATGCACCGCACTTTATGCACTCCCCAGCGTGATGCTCAAGGACTGCGTAATGTTCCCTCACTGTCTCAGGGATATTCTTTCCCGACTGTGCGAGGTTGAGGAATTTTGTTACGGAGGCGATGTCGATCTTCACGGGGCAAGGCTCACAGTGCGAGCAGTACATGCAATGACCCTTCCAGCTAATCTTGGGGAACGACGCAAATGCAAGCGCGTAGTCCTTCTCGCTCTCTGACACTGACTCGTAGGCTATTGCTTCCTTCAACTGTTCGGCCGAATGCGCTCCGGCAAGTACACATGAGACAGCAGGACGGCTCAATGCGTAGGCAATGCACTGGTTGACGGTCAAAGCTGCTCCTGCCGGGGACATTTCCGCGCTCAGTAAGTCTCCGCCCCCGAAGCACTTCATGACGGTTATTCCGACTCCGAGTCTCTGGCATGTCTCGTAGAGCTTCTGACGTTCCGGGTCCATGTTGGTGAGATGGTCGGCGTAATTCTCGTCGGCCCAGAGGTCTTCAACGTCCTCGCTCGCGGGCTGAAGGTCATAGCATGGGTTGACGCTGAACATTAGGACCTCGATTGCTCCGGCTTCGACAGCTTTCAGTGCGACTTGAGGATTGTGTGAGCTTAAGCCGATATGGTGAATCTTTCCGGCGGCTTTGAGTTCGCGGGCGTAATCGAGGATTCCGTTGCGGGCAATGTCGTCCCAGTCGCTTAGAGCGTCGCAGTAATGTATCATTCCGACATCAATGTAATCCGTCTGAAGTAGCCTCATCATTTCCTCGAAACCTGCCTTTACTTCGGCAAGATTCCTCGTCCTCATGTACTGCTCATTCTTCCAGACTGAACACAAGTGCGACTGTATGATGAATTTCTCACGTCGTCCTTTGAGAGCTTTGCCGACAGCTGAACGCAATTCAGGATTCGATGAGTAGAGGTCGAAATAGTTAATGCCCGACTCTTCTGCGATGTCGAAAAGTTTTGCACACATGGTGCAGTTTTCCTCAGTCATTCCTTCACAGCCCATTGCGATTTCGCTGACCTTGAGTCCTGTTGAGCCTAATTCGCGGTAATTCATGAAAATTTTTCCCCCTCTTGAAATTTGAGTGTATTATAACGGCTAAATCCTACATACGCTTTTTTGTAAGACATCACTGTTGACAGATATTGTGGCTTCTGGAACAATAATAAAAAAAGGGACTCAGAAGAAATGGATAAGTTAAGAGAACGAGAAAAGAAATGGCAAAATTTGACGCTTGCGGATGATTTTCTTTTCTGCAAAATCATGTCTGATATATCGCTTTGTTCAGAAATGCTTCATCGTATATTCCCTGAACTGGATGTGAGCGATATTAGGCCAGTTGAAACGCAGAAAGCAGAAAAACTAGCACTCCATATTCGAGGAGTAAGGTTTGATGTTTTTACTCGAATAGCTAGGGATATATTTGACGTTGAGGCGCAAAAACGGAGACTGAAAGATTTGCGAAAGAGGCCAAGAGCATATCATATCGTGATGGGTTATGATTGTCTTAATGTTGACACGTTGAAGAAGTCCGGAAGCTATGAGGATTTGCCGAATACATATGTGATATTCATCTGCATGTTTGACCCTTTTGGGAGGGGGCGGCATATATACAGTTTCCAGAACTACTGCACGGAAGATAAGGATATTGCGCTCGGTGATGGAGCATATACTGTGTTTCTGAACACGAAAGGAAGGCTCAAAGATGTGAGTCCAGAGCTGAAAAGATTTCTGGACTTTGTAGGTAAGAATAAAGTGAGTGAAGACGCTTTCATCAAAGCGTTAGATGAGAAAGTAAGGGAAGCGAAGGAAAATACTGAATGGAGGTCAGAGTACATGATGCTATTGACAAGAGAAGACGAGATCGGGGCAGAGAAATTTGCGGAAGGAGTTGCTGTTGGCGAGAAACGTGGTGAGAAACGTGGTGAGAAACGTGCACAACGTTCAATCTATGAAAGGCTTGTAGCTGATGGGATGCCAGCTCGAAAAGCTTCAATGATGACGGGCTGGAACATAAAAGGAGAAAAATCATAGAGTACAGTCGAGAGTTTCTGCTATCATATCCGCATGAACTCGAAAATCATTCAGCACCTCAGTGTAATAACGGAAGAAGAGCGCGAGATTCTCGCCGGAAGTAAGAAGATCGACCGCAAAATTTACATGGCCGGAGACCGAGATATTATCAGCGGCGATAAATTACTCCCTCATGGCAAGAACATCATGATCCGTCCTCACACGAGGTTCATTCATTTTCCCGAACACACTCATGATTATGTCGAGTTCGTATACATGTGCAAGGGTACGACGAGGCACATCATCAACGGAACACCGATAGCCTTGAAGCAGGGCGAGTTGTTGATGCTAAGTCAGCACGCAAAGCAGGAGATTGATTCGGCAGGAAGAGATGACATTGCCGTGAACTTCATCGTAAAGCCGGATTTCTTTCACGGCGTGCTCTCATTCTTGGGCAACGAGGAAACTCCGCTGCGGCGTTTCATACTTAGCTGCATTACCGGTGAGAGGGGGGTGGGGTACTTGTACTTCAAAGTCGCAGATGTCCTTCCCGTTCAGAATCTCGTCGAAAATCTTTTGTGGATTCTCATCAAGCAGCCCTCGAACAAGCGCGGCATATATCAGCTCACTATGGGCCTCCTTTTCGTTGAACTTCTCGAATGCACAGACACGTTAGAATTTTCGTATGAGTCCGAGAGCGTAATCATGAAGGTACTGCGATACATTGAGGATAATTACAGAACAGGAAGCCTCAACGAGATTGCGGGGATACTTCACTATGGACACACAACGCTTTCACGCCTGATTCAGAAGAAGACAGGGCGGAACTTCACCGAGCTTCTTCAGCAGAAAAGACTCTCACAGGCAGCATGGTTTCTCTTAAACACGGACGAAAGAATCGATGACATCGCCGAGCTTGTAGGCTATGGCAATATGACGCACTTTCACAGGCTTTTCACCGAGTTTTACGGCAAGAGTCCCAAACATTACAGGGACTGCACATAATGATACTTTTTGCGGTCTGATAGTCATTGCAAAATCGCACCTCATATCTCATAATTACACCATTCAGGAATTTTCATCAACCACAAAATAATGTTACAGGAGTTCTTTGAGGGCATGAAATATTATCTTGCTGTCGATATAGGTGCGTCTTCGGGCCGTCATCTCTTAGGCTGGAGGGAAGACGGCGAAATTAAAACCAAAGAAGTCTACCGTTTCCCCAACGGCGTTAAGGAAGCGGACGGTCATCTCACGTGGGACATTGGGGCTTTGCTCTCGCACGTCAAACGCGGAATTGATGAAGCACTCAAGGCTTCAACGGAGATTTCGAGTCTTTCGGTTGACACTTGGGGTGTCGATTACGTTCTCATGAAGGGCGACGAGGAAGTCCTGCCGTGCTACGCCTACCGTGATACGAGGACTGAGGCGGTGATCCCGGAGGTGCATGGGATTATTCCGTTTGATGAGCTTTACGCTAGGACGGGGATTCAGTTCCAGACGTTCAACACGGTTTACCAGCTTTACGCGGACAAGAAGGCTGGAAGGCTTGAGGGCGTTACGGATTTCCTGATGATGCCGGAGTATCTTCTCTACAAGCTCTGCGGGATGAAGTCCCACGAGTACACGAACGCGACGACCGGCGGAATGGTCAGCGCGAAGACAGGTCAATTTGACACTGAGATTATCGCAAAATTAGGTCTACCGTCTCACTTGTTCCAGCCCCTTCAGAAGCCCGGCACAAAGTTAGGGACGTACAAGGGCATTCAGTGCGTTCTATGCGCCACACATGACACAGCGAGCGCGGTCGAGGGTATACCTATGGAGGGAAGCGAGATTTACATTTCATCGGGGACGTGGAGCCTTCTCGGTGTCAAGTCAGAAACTCCAATAACGACACCCGAAAGCATGGCCGCAAACTTCACCAACGAGGGCGGTGTGGGCTACATTCGATACCTCCGCAACATCATGGGAATGTGGCTGATTAACAGGTTACGTGATGAGCTTTGTCCGGGAAAAGACTTCGGCGAGATTGTGAGTGAGGCTGAGGCTGACTCGTTCGACGAAATTGTTGACGCTAATGATAAATCATTCCTTGCCCCTGAGAGCATGAAGGACGCTTTTGACGCTAACCTTTCAAAGAAGCCCGCGAATTTTGCAGGTTACTTCAGGTGCGCTTACCGTTCACTTGCCATGACGTACAAGAAAGCTGTCGACGAGATAGAGTCAGTAACAGGCAAAAGATATCACAGCATATATATAGTCGGCGGTGGAGCGAAAAATTCGTTCCTCAACCATCTCACCGAAGAAGCATCGGGAAAGACAGTTATCGCTCTCCCGATAGAAGCTACGGCGTTGGGCAATCTAAAAATACAAATGATTTAAATCCACGCAATAGCAGCAATAAAACGCTCTCCCGCTATTGCGACATTTGAACATTGTATTATAAACCATTTTACTGAAAGTATATGAAATGGAGGCGGCATTGTAATATGAGTTACGCAGAAGCAAAGAAGAAGTATTCAGCATTAGGCGTTGACACAGACGCTGCTATAAAGAAGCTGAAGGACGTACCAGTTTCACTTCACTGTTGGCAGGGCGATGATGTCAGAGGTTTCGACACAGACCCAAGCAAGCCCCTAACAGGCGGCATTCAGACGACAGGGAATTATCCCGGACGCGCGAGAACTCCCGATGAACTTATGGCTGACCTTGATATGGTAATGAGCCTAATTCCCGGAACGCCTAAGATGAATCTTCACGCGAGCTATGCAATCTTCGAGAACGGCGAGTGGGCTGACAGGGACAAGCTCGAACCCAAGCACTTCGCAAAGTGGGTGAAGTTCTGCAAGGACAGGGGACTGGGCTGTGATTTCAACCCGACGTTCTTCTCACACCCAAAGTGCGACCCGTTAACCCTCGCATCACCAAACGAAGACACCCGGAAATTCTGGATTGAACACGGAAAAGCCTGCATCAGAATCAGCACATACCTCGCTGAAGAATTAGGCCAGACCTGCGTCATGAACATTTGGACGGGCGACGGCTTCAAGGACATTCCGGCCGACAGGTTAGGCCCGCGAAAGAGATACCGCGAGTCAATCGACGCTATACTCTCAGAGCCTTACGACTTCAAGAAGGTCAAGCCATGCGTTGAGAGCAAAGTCTTTGGAATCGGTGTCGAGGCTTACACTGTAGGGAGCGCGGAATTTGCACTCAGTTACGCCGCGATGAACATGGACAAGTGCATTCCCCTCATGGACAACGGACACTATCACCCCACAGAAGTCGTGAGCGACAAGATACCCGCATTGCTCGCGTTCTTCCCTGAGATTGCGCTTCATGTTACGAGGCCGGTGCGATGGGATTCGGATCACGTTGTGCTTTTCGACGATGAGATGAAGGAGATTGCCCGCGAAATAGTGAGGTGCAGGGGACTTGACGGAAGGGTGCATATTGCCCTCGATTACTTTGACGCTTCAGTCAACAGAATCTCAGCTTGGACGATGGGCTACAGGAACGCTCAGAAAGCATTGCTCTATGCTCTCTTACAGCCCAACGAAATTCTGAAGGCAATGCAGGACAGCGGAGACTTCTCGAAACTCATGGTCGCTCAGGAAGAGTTAAAGACCATGCCGTTCGGTGATGTCTGGGAAGAATACTGCCGTGTCTGCGGAAAGCCTCTCGATGGTGAGTGGTTCACAGAGGTAGAGAAGTACGAAGCTGACGTACTCAGCAAGAGAGGGTAAACGGCCATGAAAGATATACTTACAGCCCCGTTTGTTGTCGAGATGATTCGGACGACCACCAATATGTACGCTCACGGCTGGGACGAACGTAACGGCGGTAACATCTCGCTTTTGCTGAACGAGTCCGAAGTCTCGGAGTATGGCGATGTCAACCGCGTATTGCGGACGATCCCGACAGGATTCAAAGCCCCTGCGCTTGAGGGAAAATACTTCCTCGTTACGGGAACGGGGAAATACTTCAAGAACGTCCAGTATGAACCAGCAGTGAATCTCGGCCTCGTTAAGATTGTTGACGGAGGAGAGAACGCGCAATTATTGTGGGGATTCACTGACGGAGGAAAGTTCACGAGCGAATTTCCAGCGCACATGATGAGCCATGCCGCAAGAGTCGCAGTCAACCCTTCCAACAGAGTCGTAATGCATTGCCACCCGACGAACCTTCTAGCGATGACCTATGTCCACACTCTCGACGAAAAGGCATTCACGCGGACGCTCTGGCAGATGTGTACAGAGTGCATCGTCGTATTCCCTGACGGTGTGAACGTTCTCCCGTGGATGCTTTGCGGAACGAACGAGATCGGCGAGGCCACCGCTGAGAAGATGAAGACAGCAAGGCTCGTTGTTTGGGCACAGCATGGGCTCTACGGCGCGGGCGTTGACCTCGATGAAGCGTTCGGGCTTATTGAGACAGCGGAGAAAGCGGCGGAAATCTACATGAAGATAGCGCATTTGCCCCTCGTCAACACAATCACTGACGAACAGATGCACTTGCTTGAAGGAAGATTTGGCGTGAAAGCAAGAGAAGGATACCTATCATAAGGAGGAGTAATACAAAATGGCAAGCCGTATCGTATTAAACAACATTTCTTATCACGGAAAGGGCGCAATCGAGAATATTCCGGGTGACCTCAAGGCTCGCGGGAAGAAGAAGGTCTTTGTCTG
>JAFRSL010000084.1 GCA_017427625.1 Synergistaceae bacterium
TATTACTGCTAGTTCTCGCGGTTTGTGCATGTGTTTTCGCGTACGTCAACAGCGGGAAAGACGAGACACCAGCCAAGCCCGTCTTACGCATCGGAGTTGAGTGTGATTACGCGCCTAACAACTGGGAGGAGAAGAGGCCCTCAGCTTTCAACCTTCCATTGTCGAACCAAGAAGGTGCATATGCTGACGGCTATGACCTTCAAATCGCCAAACTCGTAGCTGATGACATGGGTGCGACGCTCGAAGTGAGGAAGATTGCGTGGAACGATCTGCTTCCCGCGCTTCAGAGGGGTGAGATTGACGCGATATTCTCAGGGATGCTCGACACTGAGGAACGCAGGAGGCAGGCAGCATTCTCTGACCCTTACGAGGTTACGGCTACGGAGTATTCAGTTGTAGTGAACACTGCAAGCCCCTACGCGAACGCAAAGAAGCTCACGGATTTTTCGGGCGCAAAGTTCACAGGCCAGAAGGGCACGAAGCTATACTCCTCAATCGGCCAGATGCCGGGCGCAATAGCTATGCCAGCGGTCGATAATGTCTCTGAAATGCTTGATGCTGTTACGAGCGGAAGGGTTGACGGGATTGTGATAAACCTCGACACTGGACGCTCATACGAGGCAACGCATTCCAACTTGAAGCTGATACGTTTCCCGGAGAATGAGGGCTTCGAGATAGGTTTCAACGGGATATGCGCCGGAGTGAGGAAGAATGACACGGAGCTTCTTAACCGGATCAACATGGTAATCGGGCGCACAACGAAAAACGAACGCCAGAAAATCATGGACGCAACAGTCTCACGCCTCCTAAAGAACGCATCGTAAGAAAGAAAAGTCCCCTCAGCTTTCACACTGGGGGGATTATTGTATTTACCTGTTGTAGACGAGAGGAATCAGGAAGCCTTCAGCGACCTCGTCAGCCATAGCCTTGCCCTCAAGGATCTCAAGGAGCTTCAGCGCGAAGAACGGAGTTACTGCCGGACCCTTAGCGGTTGTGATGTTGCCGTCAGTCTCGACGATGTTGTGCCCGATTCTTGCGCCCGTTAGATGCGACTCAAGTCCCGGATAGCAAACTGCTGTCTTTCCAGCGAGAATGCCAGCGCGTCCGAGAGCTGCCGGAGCCGCGCAGATTGCCGCGATTAGCTTGCCTTCGGAGTGGTACTTCTTCACGAGTTCCTGAAGGCCATCGTGATCCTTTATCGCAAGAGTTCCGCCGGGCAGTATGAGCATGTCGAAGTTGTGGCCCTTAACGTCATCGAACAAAGCCTCTGCATGAACCTGGATTTTGTTCTTGCTGGTAACTTCAAGCCTTCCTGTGAGCGATGTGATGGTTACGACTACACCGCCGCGCCTGAGAATGTCTACGGTAGTGAGCGCCTCTGTCTCCTCGAAACCGTCAATGAGAAATATTGCTGCTGTCTTCATGTTAAATCACCTCGCCCGAATTTTACCACGTGAACGTCATGATTTCTTCGTGAACGTAACTTGCTTTGCCAGCTTAACATGTGAAATAATTATCATCAGCAAAATTCAAAGGAGGCAAAATTTTCATGGCCTATACGAAGACGGAAAGCAAAAACTGGTTCACTCGTCTCAAGGAATCAGTCGGCGGAGTAATCACGGGGATAGTGTTAATAGCTGTCGGAACGTGGCTCTTGTGGTGGAACGAGGAGGACACATTCAAGACGGCCGGAGCAATCGGTGAGGCAGAACTTGTTACGCAGGAAGTTCAGGACATTTCGCGTGTTGACCCTGCGCTCGAAGGGAAAGTGATTCATGCAATCGGTTACGCTGACACTAAGGACGTTGTGAAGGACTCACTTTTCGGTGTTGAGGCTAATGCGATAAACATCGAGCGGAAAGCAGAGTTCTACCAGTGGGAGGAGCATGAGCACACTGAGACCCGCAAGAAGCTCGGAGGCGGTGAGGAGACCGTAACGACGTACACGTATTCTCGTGAATGGGTGTCAGAGCCTATAGATTCCGGGAGGTTTGCTGACCCTTCATACCAGAGCAGGAACACAGTGCTTGCGAACGTGAAGAGCGAGACATTCTGGGCGGAAAACGTAACGTTCGGAGCGTACAAACTGCCTGACTTCCTGAAGCACAGAATCGGCGGTGAGGTCTCAATGACGCTCTCGAATGTCGACATGAACACTCTCTCATCAGTCATAAATTCACCAGACTCCAACAAACTCGTGCTTATACACGTTCAGGGGAGCACGGTCTACATAGGCAGAAATCCCGGAAGCCCTGAAGTCGGCGATGTTAGGGTAACGTTCACACAGACGCGCCCTGCTGATGTCTCGATAGTAGCGCAGGTAATACGGGACACGTTCGAGCCATTCACAGCATCAAATGGCTACACATTTAGCCGCCTTGAGATGGGGAAGGTCGGAAGCGTGAAGATGTTTGAGGACGCTCGCTCTGAGAACAACATCATGGCCTGGTTATTCCGTGCAATAGGAGCAGTGTGCGTGATGCTGGGGCTTGGGCTGGTGTTCAAACCGCTGAGTGTTGTTGCTGACGTTATCCCGATTCTTGGGACGATTGTGGGAGCAGGGACTGGTTTCGTAGCGTTCGTGATAGGGCTTGCGTGGTCGCTGGTTGTAATTGCGGTTGCGTGGCTTAGGTTCAGGCCGCTGATCGCAGGAGGACTCATTGCGGCTGCGGTTGGACTTGTTGCGCTGTCATACATGAAAGGAAGGAAGAAATAGCTTGGTGGTCTCCCGTAGTCTTGATGGATTGCGGGAGATTATTCTTACTATCTTGCCTGAAGTCTTGCGTCGACTACTTCTTCTGCTATTGCACGCGATATTTCCTTGACTTTCTCAACAGTAACTGAGGGTTTGAAGAATTCCTTTACTAACTTTGTTGCAGGGATAACGACAACAGCGATTGCAACAATGATTCCAATCGTGGCGAAACCCCAGCCCATGTATGTGTGAGTGTCGTCTATGCGGTTATTGAGGTAGTTGCCCGTATATTCGACTTTTGAGTCAAGCGCATCAATCCTTGTCTCCAGCCTGTCAAGCTTACTTTCTACCTTTGCAAACCTGTCGTTGACTTCTCCCCTGAACTGCTCAATCTTGCCGTTAATCTCAACCTTAAACTGTTCAAGTGCCTTCAGTATTTCCTCGTTGCCAAGTTTAATTTCCGACCTCAATGCCCGCTGGTCTGCCTCGTAAACATCTTTTCTAACGTAAATATCGTCGCTTGCCATTTCAATTCACTCTCCTTCATGTGATATTCTAGCATGGAAAAAAAGGAGTGATACATTCATGAACAGTAACCGTGAAATCTTCGAGACATGGCCGATACCCAAAGCCCTAACCGAGCTTGCGTTGCCAATGATATTCGGGCAGCTCATAATTCTAGTCTACAATCTTGCAGATACATTCTTCATCGGGCGCACCAACAATCCCCTAATGGTCGCGGGGGTCTCATTGCTCCTTCCGGTCTTCAACATCTCGATAACGTTTGCAAATCTCTTCGGAATCGGCGGAGGCACTCTAATCTCCCGTCTAATGGGTGCAAAACGTGACAGCGAGGCAAAATCGGTCTCATCATTCTGCTTCTGGCTTACGATTTTGTCGGGCGGAATTTTCTCGCTCTCAATGTACATCTTCATGACCCCGATACTTCGTGTTCTTGGCGCGAGCGATGACACTTTGATTTTCGCAAGGCAGTACACATTCTGCGTCATCGTTATCGGAGCAGTCCCCACGATTCTCGGAATGACGCTCTCGAATTTCCTTCGTTCAACGGGACGTGCAAAGCAAGCAGGCTTCGGTGTCTCAATGGGCGGAATCATCAACATCTTCCTTGATCCTCTGTTCATGTTCGTGTTATTGCCGAAGGGATATGAAGTTCTCGGTGCCGGAATCGCCACGATGCTGTCGAACGTCATTATATGCGCGTATTTTCTGACTGTGATACTTTCCGACAGGGGCGGAATACTCTCACTGTCGCTAGCTAACATACTAACGTCAGCGAGAAACATCTATGAGGTCTTCGCGGTCGGTGTACCTGCTGCAATCAGTGTAACACTCTTCGACATCACTTACATCGTCATCGACAAACTTGCATCGAGTTACGGTGATATTCCGTTGGCAGCCGTTGGAATAGTCCTAAAGGCCGAGCGACTTCCCCTCAACATCGGCATAGGATTGTGTCAGGGAATGATGCCACTTGCTGGTTACAACTATTCGGCTGGTAATCTTTCGAGAATGAGAGAGAGCGTGAGATTTTCGCGGCTTGTTGGACTTGTGTTCGGATTTTCGAGCGTCGCAATGTATGAGATTTTCGCGCCCTACATAATGCGGATCTTCATTGCTGACCCTCAGACCGTCGAGCTTGGGACTCACTTCCTGCGGGCGAGGTCTCTTGCGACACCGTTCATGTTCATATGCTTCCACTTGGTGAACTTCTTTCAGGCTGTAGGATTTGGAGGCAGGGCGTTGGCGCTTGGTTCGGCAAGATGGGTAGTGTTCAACATTCCATTGCTTTTCGTGATGAACTGGCTGTTCGGAATGTATGGCATAGTTTGGACGCAGGTTGTTGCTGACGTAATGATGGCGGCGTTGTCGGTATGGACTTATCACAGCTTCGAGAAGTCTCACAATATATAGGCTATAATATGTGAAAATTTCCCGCAAAGGAGACTTAATCCATCATGAAAATCGCACTTGGAACCGACCACGCAGGCTTCGTACTGAAAGACGCCGTAACCGCATACCTCAAGTCCCGAAACGTTGAAGTCCTCGACTTGGGAGCATATGAATACGATGGCGAGGACAGCTACACAGATCCGGCCTTCAGAGTAGGTGGGGCAATAATGGACGAGGCAGCAGACGCAGGAGTCCTCCTCTGCGGAACAGGCTACGGAATCTCAATCGCCGCCAACAAAATCCCCGGTGTCCGCGCAGTTTCCTGTGAAACTCCCGAACATGCCCGCATCGCAAAAGCCCACAACGACATCAACGTTATAGCTCTCGGCGGACGCACCACGAAGCCCGAAGATGTTCCCGAAATTCTCGGAACATGGCTCGATACTCCCTTTGAAGGCGGAAGGCATCTCCGTAGGCTCAACAAGATTTCAATGGTCGAGAAATCAACACTCAACGTCGTGCAGGGCGGCGGCCGAATCACGATCTTCAACCACCCTCTGATTCAGCATAAAGTCGGAATAATCCGCGACAAAAACACCAGCGTAAAACAGTTCCGCGAGCTTCTTCAGGAAATCACAGGCCTCATGGTCTACGAGATCACAAGAAGCCTTCCCCTCACCGACAAGAAGGTTGAGACCCCCATTGAGGAGACGACGGTTAAGACTCTTGAGGGCAGAAAGATGGCGATAGTCCCGGTATTGCGCGCAGGTCTGGGAATGGTTGACGGTATACTTCAGCTTGTCCCCAACGCGAAGGTTGGGCATATTGGGCTTTACCGCGACCCTAAGACCCTTCAGCCTGTGGAATACTACTGCAAGCTCCCGTTCGACATTGAGGAACGTGATATTTTCGTTCTTGACCCTATGCTTGCAACCGGCGGAAGTGCTGCGGACGCTATCAGCCTCATCAAGAAGCGCGGAGGCCGTAAGATTTCGCTTGTCTGCCTCATTGCTGCCCCCGAAGGAATCGACAGGGTTCACCGTGAGCACCCTGATGCTGAGATTTTCGCGGCAGCTTTGGACTCACATCTCAATTCGCACGGCTACATAGTTCCCGGACTTGGCGATGCTGGAGACAGGCTATTCGGGACAAGATAGGGCAATATGCTTGACGTTAGACTATTCATATTCCTACTCTTGGGATTTTTCTGGGGAGGACTTACTGCTCCAGTTTCGATAAGGCTTGCGGGGATTTAGGGGATTATTGACGTTCCTGATGCCCGCAAGATTCACAAGGGCAACATGCCTCGCGGTGCAGGTATAGGGCTGTGGCTGGGATACATGCTCATGGCCTTATTGCTTTCCGGAAGCGCACCTAATCTGCGTTACATAGCTACGGGAGCAACGGTGATATTCCTATGCGGATACCTTGATGACATGTGCTCGCTTAGTCCGTTCCTGAGGCTTGGCTTGCATTTGGGAGCGTCAGCATTCGTGGTAGTCCCTCTGAACTTCAGCATTACCGTAACTATAATCGCTGTCATATGGCTTGCGGGTGTAACGAGCGCGTACAACCTCATCGACGGAATGAATGGATTGTGCATATCCATATTCATAGCGTCATCGCTGGCATTGTTCCTTCTTGGGCGTTCGTATCCGGGCATCTACATGGGGGCAATGGCACTCGGAGTTTTGTGCTGGAATTTCCCGTCGGCTCAGACTTTTTTGGGCGACGGTGGAAGCACATTGCTGGGTTATCTTTTCGCGTCCCACTTCCTGACATCATCAGCAAACACTCTCAAGGCTTCGGGAATAACGGACATATTGGTACTCTTTGTTCTTTTCGGGGGGATTCCTGTTGTTGACACATTGACGGCGTTCACTCGTAGAATGCTGACGGGAAAATCGCCATTCTACCCCGACAAGAAGCACCTTCACCACATACTCATATCGCTTACAGGCTCGAACGTTTTGACGGTAACAATAATACTATCGCTTCAGGTCATAATGCTTGCGCTTGGCCTGAGATATTACATGAGGTTAATATGAGAAACATAGCTTGCGTTGTAGGAACTAGGCCGGAAGCAATCAAAATGGCCCCCGTAATTCTTGAGCTTAGGAAAGACCCCGAACTCTGCGTTACAGTTCTGGCGACAGGACAACACACCGACATGTTACGTCAGGCACTCGATGACTTCGGAATATCGGCTGACTTCAACTTGAACATAATGCGCGACCGCCAGACACTCGATCACATTATGGCGAGCGTATTGCAGGGAGTTGGCGAGATTCTTGACGCTAACCCGCAAGATATGATACTGGTACACGGGGACACATCGACGACATTCGCGGCATCATTGGCGGGGTTCTACAGGCACGTTAAGATCGGCCATGTTGAGGCGGGACTGAGAAGCCGTAATCTTGCCTTGCCTTTCCCAGAGGAAGCAAACAGAGTTTTGACCGACAGCATAGCGGATATGTTCTTCGCGCCGACAAAGGGAGCTGCCGAGAATTTAATCCGCGAGGGCAAGCCTGAGTCGCAGATATACATCACTGGCAACACGGTAATTGATGCTCTCTATGACATTCTCAGGAGATGGAAGGGAATGGACGCACCGGAGTATCTTCGCGGAATTGAGGAACGTCCGTTGATTCTAATGACGGCCCACAGGCGTGAGTCTTGGGGCGAACCACTCATGAATATATGCTCTGCTGTGAGAGATGTTATACGTGAGAGGCCCGATGTACTGTTCCTGATACCTATGCACAAGAACCCGACCGTCCGTGATGTGATCCGCGAGGAGCTGAAAGATTTTCCCGGCAACGTGATATTGACCGAACCGCTGAATTACCCTGAGTTCGTTTACGCTATGAGCAAGTCAACATTCATATTGTCAGACAGCGGTGGAGTTCAGGAGGAAGCTACGGCAATCGACAAGCCGGTTCTCATTATGCGGACAGTCTCAGAGCGTCCTGAGGCAATAACTGAGGGTACGTGCATTCTCGTTGGTACTGAACGTGAGAACATAAGGAACGAGGCTTTGAGGATACTTAATGAGCCGGAGTACATGGCCGCTATTGTCGGGAAAAACAGAAAGCCTTTCGGTGATGGTACAGCAAGCGCGAAGATTCATGAGGCAGTGAGTTACCCCCGCTTATAGAAACGGGGGCATCCTAATAGAGAAATAACATTACTAGATACTGGAGAGGTTTCACAGCCTGTATAATGCAGAGATAATATTTAAGGAAGTGAAAGAACATCCGTATTCTATTTGTGTGTCACGGAAATATTTGCCGCTCGCCAATGGCAGAGTTCATAATGAAGTACCTGGTCAAACAGGCAGGAATCTCAGAACAGTTCACTATCTCCTCAGCGGCCACTACAACAGAGGAACTAGGGAATGACATTTATCCGAACGCGAAGGCTGAATTGAAACAGCGCGGTATTCCATTCGAGAAACGTCGAGCGCGTCAAATCCGAAGCGATGAGTATAATGATTGGGACTTGATCATTGCTATGGACAAAGAGAACCTAGCAGATATTGAGTATTTCTTTGGGCCTGATCTGGAGCATAAAGTCCGGCTCCTTATGTCATTTGCCGGTGAAGAGAAGTCAGTGTCTGACCCTTGGTACACAAGAAACTTCACTAAAGCCTATGACGATATTTACAGAGGCTGTGAAGGGCTGTTAAGGAGTCTGCTGGATGAAAGGGAGTAAGAATATGGTAAAAATTCTTGAAACAATAATGCTAATATGTTTCGGAGCGGCGTGGCCTTTTTCAATCGTCAAGTCATGGAAGGCAAGGACAGCTCAAGGTAAGAGCATCGGCTTTTTGCTTGTGA
Source organism: Synergistaceae bacterium (assembly GCA_017427625.1). Taxonomy (GTDB): domain Bacteria; phylum Synergistota; class Synergistia; order Synergistales; family Aminobacteriaceae; genus JAFUXM01. The sequence goes on from JAFRSL010000084.1 coordinate 8,452, forward strand.
TTTTGACAGGGTATGTTGCTGGAATAGCGAAAGTAATTCTCAGCGACGGACTCGGTGGCTTTCTCTTGATTCCGTACTCGATTAATTTTGCTATGGTCGCTTTCGACGTCTGCCTGTATTTCCGAAACGCAAGGTATGACAAAGAAAAGGTATAGAAGATGTGGCTATACTTCGCCTTAGGTTCAGCATTCTTTGCGGCACTAACTTCAATTCTCGCCAAGATAGGCATTGAAGGTGTGAACTCTAACCTTGCAACGGCGATACGCACAACAGTCGTTCTGCTTATGGCATGGGGAATTGTGTTTCTCACACATAACTTCAAACTTACTTCTATCAGCAGTAAAAGCTGGTTATTCTTGATTCTCTCCGGTCTAGCTACAGGTGCCTCGTGGCTCTGTTATTATCGGGCATTGCAATTAGGTGATGCGTCAAAAGTTGTGCCAATCGATAAGCTCTCAGTTGTGATAACGCTGATGCTAGCTTGGGTATTTCTTCATGAGGAGTTCAGCTTGAAATCGTTCATAGGGTGTGTGCTTATAGGGGTTGGGACACTATTGTTGCTCTGAAAATAGTCCGTTGGTAAAATTAAGAAAACAATCTTTACTTTAAGGAGGCAGAGCTAGATAGCAAAAAAGTATAAAATCGTGATATAAAGTGTTACGGAAAGCATACTTGACAAAATCAATAAGGAGGAATAACCTGCTACGTAATGTCAGAGTGCTGGACAGGTAACATCAATCCGTGGAAACGCGGCATTAGCGATAGCGGGCCGGATGGCCTACCTCCGGCTAGGGGGGAAGTTAAAGCCTCTGGACTGCCATACAAACTCAAGTAGGCTCGCCGAAAGAGGGCAGGAAATGTCGCAGAAATGCGGAAAGAACGAGGAAAACTCGAAAGAGTGTACACAGCACAATATTACACTTTTTACGTAGCAGATATACAGGAAATGCACTTTTTGTTTGTAGCACTAGGCGGAGCGATGGGGGCAGTGGGAAGATACGCAATTAGCCTTATTCCAATAAAGACGGTATTTCATGCTCCGGCATTTCCAGTTCTAACATTGATAACGAACATTATGGGTTCAATCCTAATAGGAATTATTATAGGAATGACTGATAATAGAACATCTCAAAACTGGATTTTGTTCTGGAAGACAGGGGTATGTGGCGGTTTCACAACGTTTTCGACATTTTCATTAGAGGCATATGAGTTGTTTGAGAATAAGTCCTACGTACCATGCGGCATTTATATTGTATTGAGCGTTGCTTGCTGTCTATTTGGAGTATATTGTGGACGAAAAATAGCTATCTTGCTGCACGGATAAAGTGTCTGCCGCTTCAGATGAGGTAAATAGTTTGGTGTGTTAGAACTTAGGTAAAATAGAGAAAGGCACATTTATAGACGTCATTGAGAGTTCACATGAGCCTCTTGACAAGCCGGTTGAAAAGCCTATAACCCTTCTAAATAATTTCACCAGGAGCAACATTGAGAATTTTGGCGAGTTCAATTATTCTTGTGCTTGTTGGATAAGTCTCTTCGGCTTCCCAGCGTCTGAATGTGGCGATCGAAACCTCTAGTTCTTTCTAAAGGAAGAAAACGTATTCGCTGAATATGAAAAATATAAAACTCCCCAAATTAGACTGGGGAGTTTGGTTATTCTTAGTACCAGAAATCTGTTCGGCAATACTGTATTTCGCCATCTATGAGCGTCATTTGCGGAACGAGCAGAACGCCCCCAACAAGCTCATCATCTTTGAAGTCCTTATGCACAATCTTAACCTGCTTTGACTTCACGATTGTTATGTTGGCAAAAGCTCCGACTTTCAGAGTGCCGATTTTGCCCTCAAGTCCCATTATCTTCGCAGGAGTTGCCGTAACGCACCTGATAATGTCGTTCAAACTCATGCCCAGAGTTACATACTTTGAGAGCAACGTTGGAAGGTTCTTGCAGTATGGCGGCATATTGAACTTGTCAACAGTTAAATCCGTGCTGATAATATCTGGCTTAAACCCTGCCGCTAGTGCTTTTTCGGCAGTCCGAACACCGAAGTTGCCCTTGCCATTTGCTGAGTCAAAAAGGACTCCGCGCTTTCTCGCTTCAATGATACCTGCGTCTATGCTGCCGTCTTCAAGAACGATCGTGTTTCCAGCACCCTGAAAGCAATGACAGAATATATCTCCAGCTCTCAATGCGCTGGCAAGTTCTCCGGCACTCATCGGCGAGTTCGTAGTGTGAACACAGACACGCAAATGACGGCCAATTTTTTCTCCGATTGCGTTCGCAGTATCTACAACGGCTTTCAGATAATCCATGCCCTTGTCATCGGGTACAACGCCACGTGAGATTCTGACTTTGAAGCCCAGCAAATCGTCAGTGTGTTTTTCGACAATCTGCTCGATTTTATCGAAGTTGTACAGCTTCGGATTGAAGTCCTCA
>JAFRSL010000007.1 GCA_017427625.1 Synergistaceae bacterium
GTCATCATCATCTCTGGGTATCTCAGGGGTGAACGTAATGACTCACGGCCGTGCATCTGAGGCAATCACAACGATTGACGCGGCATTGAGGCGGGTTTCGTCACAGCGGTCAAAACTTGGAGCATACCAGAACTCACTTGAGCACACTATGGAAAGTCTGATCACAGAGAACGAGGGGATGACCGCCGCGGACAGCAGGATCAGGGACGCTGACATGTCGAAGTCTATGATGGACCTCGTGAAGTTCCGCATAATCAACCAGAGTTCAACGGCAATGCTCGCACAGGCAAACCAGATTCCGCGCTCAGTGTTAAATCTGATCCAGCAGTGAGATTAACGAGCCGCCTTTCCCGGAAATGGGAGGGGCGGTTTCTTGCAGTCATTATTCAGACATGGCACTAAGCTCCCTGTATATCCTCGCAATGACGTATGCTGACACTAAGAACGTCAACGCATCGCTCGCAGGCATTGACCACAATACCCCGTCGAGTCCCATGAATATCGGCATAAGCACAGTCAGCCCCGCACCGAATATTACTTCGCGTATCACCGATAATCCCGCCGAAGTCCAAGCCCTTCCCATTGCCTGAATGAATATGAACGCCGCTTTGTTCACGCACGCAAGAACTATCAGGCACAAATACGTCCTGAAGCATCTCACCGTAAAATCAGCATAGTAAACGCTCTCGCCTGATGCCCCGAACAGTGAGGCTATATATGATGGGAAGAACTCTACAATCACGAACGCTATAACTCCGAGAACAGTCTCGCATTTCAGCAATAACGTGAAAAGCGATTTCACTCGGTCGGGTCGTCCTGCGCCGATGTTGAATGCCGTTATCGGGGTACAGCTTGCGGAAAGTCCCACGACTATCGAGATCACTATCTGGAAGAACTTCATCACGATTCCGATTACAGCCATCGGGATTTGAGAGTATTCGGGCTGACCAAATATAGAGTCTAACGCTCCGTACTTCTTAATCATCATGTTGACGCTCGCAACGCTTATAACGAGTGCTGCCTGTGAGAGAAAGCTGCACATTCCCATCGGCAGATAACGCTTCATGAGTGAGGGGTGAAAGCCGAGATTCTTCCGTGAAAATTCGACAGCCTTCATTTTCCGCGAGATGTAAAGCAATGACATCATGGCCGTGAAAATCTGTCCCATGACCGTAGCGACAGCCGCACCCATCATTCCCCAGTGAAAGACAAAGATAAATACAGGGTCAAGGACGATGTTTATCCCCGCGCCCATTAGCGTCGAGAACATTACGTAGTTCGGGCTTCCGTCAGCAGAGATTACGGGGTTCATTGCCTGACCGAAAACGTAGAACGGTATCCCCGGTATTATCCATGAGAAATACTCAACCGCGAGCCTGAATGTCTCATCGTTCACGCGGCCTCCGAAGAACGTAACAAGCTCCTCGCGGAATACCCAGTAAACACACGCGATTATTACCCCAACTGTCGACGAAAGGAGAGCTGAACTTCCCACGCTGTCGCCGGCTTGACGGGGATTCCTTGCTCCCAGACTCATGCTCACGAAAGCGCATACACCGTCGCCGATCATCAAGGTGAATGCAAGTGCGATTACAGTCATGGGGAAGACGACGTTATTCGCGGCGTTACCGTTTGAGCCGAGATATGATGCGTTTGCGATGAATATCTGGTCGACTATGTTATAGAGTGCTGCTACGAGTAGTGAGACTATGAGGGGGACGGAGTATCGGATCATGAGCTTTCCGACTGGTTCGCGCTCCAAGAAAATGTTTGCGTTCAAAGTTATCACCTTCCATGAATTTCGGGCAATAAAAAAATGCGTCTGCCCTTTTGCCCGGACTTACGCATTTGAATGCTGCACAGCGAGAATCATTATAGCACCGCTAATCTTCATGTATAATGCAAAATATAGTGTACAATTATATTAACTGTACAAAAGGGAGGAATTACCATGCGTGTAGTACAAACCAGCGTAATTACAAACACAGCAGGAAACGCAATGCGAATCGAGCGCGGCCCAACCGTAAGGCGGGTCGAGACTCAATACGTCCACGTTCAAGAGCCGATTTACGTTCAGCGTCCGAAAGTCGAGGACTTCAACAACCTCGTCGTCATCCATGATCAAGTCGAACAATATGTATAGGAGGAATGAATCTTGCGTAAAATTTTCGTATCGTCAATAATTCTCGTCGTTCTCATGGCCGTATCAGCGTCAGCTTTCACGGGTCATGAAATGTGGAAGCTCCAGCTTGACAGCCCCGTTACAAGCGGAATAGCCGTCTCAGGAGGCACAGTGTTCTTCGGCACAGAGACAGGAAGAGTCTACGCCGTGAACGCAAAATCAGGGAATATAGTCTGGGACTTCAAAGGCGACAACACAGTCTACGGAACACCCTCAATCGTCCGTGACATGGCGGTATTCGCGAGGGCTGACGGTGAGGTCGTTGCTCTCAAAGCTGCTGACGGCTCATTCGTTTGGGGAACTGGCGGACTCGGCGGAAGAGACACCCGTGGCCGTGCTGTCAATGACGGTCTCAGCGATGGTACAGTGGCAGGCGGCGGACTCGTTTTCGTCTCAAAAGCTGACAGCAAAGTTCACGCATTCAGCGACAAGGACGGAAGGACTGCTTGGACTTACACGACGGGAGATCAGGGAGTACGTTCTGCGCCGGAATATTCGGACGGACTGGTTTTCGTGGGCGAGTATGATGGGATATTCAGCATAATCGACGCGAAATCAGGAAAGCGTCTCAACGGCGGTGGTGCAGGCGGTGCAATCAACACTCCGACAGCGGCAAACGGTAACGTCTACTTCTCATCGTGGGACGGTTCAATCAATGCCGTGAAGATTAAGGGCGTTGTCCCTCTCTGGAATGCTAACGTCCGCGACGCAATCACCACACAGCCCGAAGTGTCGTCGGGGAAAATCGTAGTCGGCACTGGAAGGGGAACAGTCGTAGCACTCGACGAGAAGACAGGGCGGACTCTCTGGCGTTTCAACACGAACGGAGGCAGCATTTCCGCAAAGCCTGTGATTGCTGACGGTGTAGTTTTCGCGGGAGCTGAGTCGGGAGCTTTCTACGTTCTCGATCTTGGTACAGGAAGACCCGCAGGAACTCTCGGAAATTTGAACGGCGTCGTATCAACCCCTGCGTTTTCCGACGGTATTCTCTATCTCGGTGCAGGCAACACAATTTACGCAATGTATTAGGGTAAAATAACCCCTCCGTCCTGCGGACACCTCCCCTTGTCAGGGGCGGCAGGGAGAGCGGTGAACTTTACGCCCCCTGCAAAGGGGGAGAGGGCCATGAAGTGGCGAGGGGGTTACCATAAACTTAGGAGAATTTAATGATGACAAAAATCTTGCTTGCCCTCATTGTGTCGGGGCTGTTTGCGTCTCAGGCACACGCCTCAACACAAACCCCATGGCTCAACACGAACGTTGTCGGCGCGGTGAAAGACGCGAAATATTCGCCCACCCTCAAGGACGACTATTACGCCAACATCAATCATGAGTGGCTAATCAATACAACGCTGAAGCCCGGGTATCCTCGAGTAGCCTCGTTCTCGGAGCTTCAGGACGAAATCGACGCGCGCCTCAAAGGTATCATGACTGACACGGGAATCTCCGGCCATGATGCTGAAGTCGTGAGGAAACTGTATTCGCTTTGGCTAGACTGGGACGCTCGTAACGCTGAGGGACTCGCAGACCTCGACAAGCAGGCCGCCCGTATCACCAGCATAAAGACTCTCGACGAACTCAGCGCGTACTTCATGGAGGAGGAGACGTTATACAGCGGTGAGATGCTCGCAGATTTCGGGATTGGGCGCGACAACAAGGACTCAGAGTCCCACAACCTCGAACTTTCATCGACGGGACTCTCTCTAGGAGACTCAGCAGAATACCGAAAGCGCACGGCAAACGGCGACCGCGTAAAGAAAATGCACGTCGGAATCGTCCGCTACATGCTTCGGAGGCTTGGTTACACTGAGGAATTTGCGAATGAGATGCTGGAACGTTCATACAGCTTCGAGGAGAAGATCGCTGCACACGAGATGACTCTTCAGGAACTCTACGACCCTTCGGCGATCGACAAGATGTACAACCCCGTAACGATGGACGAACTAAGGGAGAAGTCGCCGGCTTTCCCGCTTGCTGACATTCTCGCGGCTCACAACGCGGTCTCAGACCTCATGAACCTTCAGGAACCCGAATGGCTGAAGTCCCTCAACGAGCTTTACACTGAGTCTAACCTTGAGGAAATGAAGGCATATCTCCTCTGCAACCTCGCGGCTGGTTACATCACAATCACGGACTCGGCGGCTTACCGTGAGTATCAGCGTCTTTCCCGCGAACGTCTTGGGATTACGGAGAGCAAGCCCGATGATGAACTGGCAGTTGATTTCGTTCATGGACGTCTTCCTGTGTGCGTGTCGAGAATATACGTCGAGCGTTATGTTCCAGAGAGCGCGAAGAAGGAAGTTGCCGACATTATCCGTCAGACCGTGAAATATTACAGGTCAATGCTTGAGGCTGAAGATTGGCTTTCGGAGTCGACACGTAAGAAGGCAATCGAGAAACTTGACGCTATGAGGCTTAACTCGGCGTATCCCGACAAATGGGTGGACTACTCGGAGTATGAGATCACGGACGAGATGGGGCTGTTCGATGCTGTGAAGGCACTCAAGAAATACAACATTCAGAAGTATTTCTATGACCGTCTGAATCAGAAAGTCGACCATGATTTATGGATACATGATGTTGTTGTGGTCAACGCCTACTATCAGCCTTCGGAAAATTCCATCAACATAATCGCCGGAATAATCGGCGGAGATTTCTACTCGCCGGAAATGTCATACGAAGAGAAGCTCGGCGGCATAGGAATGGTAATCGGCCATGAGGTCTCGCACGCATTCGATACGAGCGGGGCACAGTTCGGGAAGACTGGGAATGTCGAGTCATGGTGGACAGACGAGGACAAGGCGAACTTCAAGGCGCGTGCCGAAAGGCTCATAAAGTACGTCAGCACATTCAAGGTTGACGACTCGGGCGAGAACTACAACGGCTCACTCGTACAGACGGAAACGATCGCGGACATGGCCGGAGTGAAGGCGATGCTTGGGATTGCTGAGGGCAGGGAGAATTTTGACTACGATAAATTCTTCAGGCAGTACGCGAAAACTTGGAAGATGATTCAGACGCAGGAAATGAGCGACTTGCGTGTGAAGACTGACGTTCACGCGCTGCCGTACATCAGGGTGAACGCGATTGTCCAGCAGTACAGGGAGTTCTACAGCACCTACGGGGTGAATGCTGGGGATAAGATGTATCTTGCGCCGGAAGACAGGGTAGCTGTGTGGTGAAAATGAGTTTCCCCTGGCTTTAGAGGCTGGGGGATTACCTCTCTCAACAGTCCGGGCGAATGTCTCCTAACAGCTTGCCGTTTGCTGTTCGCCATGCTGTATTGCCGGTCGCATTTCTCCCTAATACTACCGTAGCAGCTAATGATGGAGAAGAGAACGTATAGTCGGTCTGAAAAACTCTCTTTTCGATTATTCCTTTGTCCTCAAGTCTGAGTCTCCAATCATAGTAACCTCGATAACGTTCATCATGTTGCAAGCTGTGGCATATGTAGCTTGATACTACGGAGCCTTTGAAGACAGTAAAGCCCAATTTGTCGTTAATAAAAGTCATACGTCCTTCGCCTGATGTTTCCGAACGCTTACACTCACAGTAGAAAATTTCTGCCTCAGATTTATCCATGACTTCACACCTCCTTTTTTGAATATTATATCATTCACTATGCACTTTCCTTTTGAAACAAAGAACGGATACTTCCTGTGAAAAAGCCAAATGTACCTGATTCGCTATTGCCGGAATAAGCCCGTAATTCTCCGCAAGTTCACGCGCACTCATCCTCATTGTGTCATCGTTGACGGGAATATATGTTATGTCGTTGTCGCCGTATTTCTTCGGGGCATTCCTGAGAACGAGCTGCCATGCACAATACCTCACCGCATCATCACGAGTCATTTTGCTTACGGCCTCACGCTCACTCAGAATCTCTCGAACCTTCCCGGCAATACCTATTATTCCGACGACAATAGCCATAGGCCCTATCACCCTCAACGCAGGCATAAAGTCCCCGAACGTCAGCAACATCGACAGCGCAATCCCAACGACCAAAAGCACCGCGAAAGGAATGCACCTCATCACGATTCTTTTCGCGGGCAAAAGAAGAGCCTGCACCTCCTCAGAAGCGCAGGCCGTACAAACATCGTATTCCTGAAATTCTCCCAATGCCTGAATCACTCGCTCGCCGTTGAAATCCCGAATGTGAAGCGTGTGGACTTCAAGGACCCGGAACCTCAGAGCATCAGGCAAATCCTTTTTGCATTCAAGGCACGTCAATTAGAGCATACTTCCTAACGTTGAGAGCATAAGCGAGCCGATTATCAGGATTATTGCTCCGCCAAGACGTGAGGAGATCTGCGCGAAAGGCATAAGCTCCATTCTGTGAGCCGCCGAGAGAACTGCAACGTCTCCAGTTCCGCCCATGTTCGACATGCAAAGCCCCGCCGTAATTCCGGCCTCGACTGGGTAGAAACCAACGAATGACCCGACAAGCCCCGCACCGATGAACGCACCGATGCACGCAAGGAAGCACATCAACAGGTACATCATGCTGAAGCTGCTGATTACGACGTCAAGGCTCAAGTAGCAAAGTCCGATACCAACCATCAGCATTGACGTGAGGTTGCCCATTACGAACTGGAACCACTGGTAGCAGCATACCTCGATGAACTCAGGGAGAACGTTGAAGACTTTGCACAGCGCAACCGTGATGATCATCCAAGCATAGGCGTGAATGTTCACGGAAGGAACGAGCTTAATCCACGTGCCCGCAACGATATAGCCCCACGCGAAGAATGTTGTTGACACGAGGAGGCCGATTCCGAGATTCGTTACGGTAACTTTGTCTCTCTTCTTCTGCATTTCGGGGGAAATCTCGTACTCCGCAGGGTCATCGTTCGCGCCCGTCTTCATGAGTGCGCCCTGACCGTTGAAGAACTTTCCGGCAAGGACTTTCACGAGGATACCGGCAAGGACGATTGATGTTGCGTTTCCGATTGCGACTGCGGGGTTCATGATCGAGATCGCTTCCTCAGCCGTCATTGTCCCCGAACTCTCGAATATCTTGCTGAGTGGAACTGCGCCTGCTCCCATTCCGCCGCCCATTATCGGGAGTGCGATTAGGAGGACTGCCTTGACCACGCCGAAGCCGCTGAAGTGTCCTGCCGCCGCAACAAGCCCGAACGACACGATGATTGCCCCGAAAATCGCCGGGAAGTAACGAGCCGCCGCCTTGATGAGCAATTTCCTGTTCATTCCGAGAATTGAGCCTGTGATCAGCGCGGCAATGTAGAAGTCAAGGAACGCGCCCGTCGGCTTGAAGAACGTATCAATATTCTTCATGAGCGTCGCCGTGAAATCTCCCTTTCCGATGATGCCGGAGATTACATCGAACGCCCCAAAGAAATTCATGTAGCGCAGGAAGCCCATACCGAAGATTATTACGACAGGGCCGCCGCCCAAGAACGTGTTTACGATTGGAAGATTGTCGCCGATTTCCTGAAGGATTGCCCCGCAGACAATCATGAACGCGAAGCAGCCAGCCATTCCCGCCGGAAGCACTCCGAGCATTGCCGACAGCAATACTACGGCCGCGAACATCGCAAAGTATTTCGGCGGAAGATGGAAAATCTTGAAGCCTTTGTATTCGTCTGACATTGTGATTTCTCCTTGTTATGTGGAATTAGTGGAACGGTTTTGCAGCGCCGTTATCCTGATGAGCAAGGGAAAATTTTTGTCTCGCCCTCTCTGCTTCCTCGCGGGTATCGTAGACAATTTCCCGTCCCTTGTGATAGACCGTCCTGAACATTAAGTCCATCACCTTCACTACTTCGTCGACTTCATCAGTATTCATATGACGATATTAGACGCTGCAATGACCATTAGAGACTAGAGCCTTGCGACCCCTGACTTCCTCGCCGCTTCAGCAACAGCCTTTGAGACTGCCGGCCCTACTCTTGGGTCGAACGCCGCAGGAATGATGTAGTCCGGTGTAGGATTGTCCACCAAGTCAGCAAGAGCATGTGAAGCCGCAACCTTCATGGCCTCGTTGATGTCGCTTGCACGAACGTCGAATGTCCCTCTGAAGATTCCAGGGAATGCGAGGACGTTGTTGATCTGGTTGGGGAAGTCGCTTCGTCCCGTTGAAATTACTTTTGCACCGGCTGCTTTTGCGTCGTCCGGGAAGATTTCGGGAGTCGGGTTAGCGCAGGCGAAGATTATGGGGTCTTTTGCCATTGAGCGAACCATGTCCTGAGTTACGCTTCCGGGTGCTGAAACTCCGATGAAAACGTCCGCGCCCTTCATTGCGTCAGCGAGTCCGCCCTTGAGTCCTTCGGGGTTTGTTACTTCGGCCATCTCGGACTTGATCCAGTTCATTCCCTTCTCGCGTCCCTTGTAGACGATTCCTGTACGGTCGCAGAGTGTTACGTTCTTGAGACCGGCTGAGATTAGGAGCTTCGTGATTGCGATTGCTGCTGCGCCTGCACCGTTGACAGCGACTTTGATGTTACCGATGTCTTTGCCTACGACTTTGAGCGCGTTGATGAGTCCTGCGAGGGTGATTACTGCTGTGCCGTGCTGGTCATCGTGGAAAATCGGAATGTCGCACTTCTCCTTGAGTTTCCGCTCAATCTCGAAGCAACGGGGTGCAGCGATGTCCTCAAGGTTGATTCCGCCGAATGAGCCGGAGATGTTGTAGACGGTCTCAACGAATGCGTCAACATCCTTCGTCTTCACACAAAGCGGGAATGCGTCAACTCCTCCGAATGCCTTGAAGAGAACGCACTTACCCTCCATGACGGGCATACCAGCCTCAGGGCCGATGTCTCCGAGTCCGAGTACCGCGCTTCCGTCAGTAACGACGAGGCAGAGGTTGTGGCGGCGTGTGAGGTCGTAGCTTCTTCCCACGTCCTTCTGAATTGCGAGGCATGGCTCAGCAACGCCCGGCGTGTAGGCGAGTGAAAGGTCGTCTTTTGTTGCGACTGGGACGGTGGCGATGACCTCGATTTTCCCTTTCCACTGTTCGTGGAGTCTGAGTGATTCTGCTGCGTAGTCCATAAGATTTTATCCTCCTCAAACTATTTATTCATCACGGCACTAATGACCGTTGATTTCCGAAAGGGTAAAAAATATTTGTGCTACAAGTAAAAAATATTTACGATGATGTAATTATACAGGCGATTTCATACTTTGGCCATACTCATTATTGCCGAAACAAATTCCGACATGCTTATGCCCTTAGCCTTCGCAGCTTTTGGGACGAGACTCGTTGCCGTCATTCCTGGAGCTGTGTTGACCTCAAGGATATACGCTTTCCCGTCCTCAGTGAGCCTGAAGTCCGCCCTGCTGTAACCCCTGCAGCCAAGAGCCTCATGTGCCCTCACAGCATAATCCCCAATCATGGCCGCGATCTCGTCAGGAAGTTCAGCCGGAACTATGTAATCCGTCGCTCCCTTCGTGTACTTGTTGCTGTAATCATAGTAGCCAGTGTGAGGACGTATCTCTATGACGGGTAATGCCTCTGTCTTTCCGTCTTTCTCCCAAACAGGGCAGGTAATCTCTCGTCCAGGTATATATTCTTCGGCCATGACTTCACCCGCGTAACTTTCACGCGCAAGATTGAGAGCGTCGTTGAGATTCTGCGGAGTAAGTTCAGGGATTATTGAGACCCCGACTGTTGACCCTCCGGCGCAAGGCTTAACGACAATGTTACGGCCAATCTCGCGTACAACGTCATCATAATTTCGCGGAAGGAATATTGATTTCGGGACTGGGATTCCTGCGCGGGCAAAGAATTTCTGAGCCTCCCATTTATCCATCGCCAACGCGCTTGCGTGAGAGCCTGATCCCGTGTAAGGTATTCCGAGTTCTGTGAGCTTTGCCTGCAACTGACCGCCCTCGCCCCAATCGCCGTGCATCGCTATGAATGCCCCGTCAATCCCCGAACGTTTCAGACTGTCAGCGTCCCCAAGCCTCAGAAGGTCAACCATAAAAACCTCGAAGCCCGCATCAGCGAGAGCATCTGTTACAGCCTTCCCGCTCCTCAATGAAACCTCACGTTCGCGCCCGTCTCCTCCGCATAATACTGCAACTCTCTTCATCGTTTAGCCTCCGTAATACTTTATGAGTGTCTGTGTACCGTTCTCGCCGAAACCATCATCGTCAAGCTGCTTGTAGTGGCTCATTACAGTGAGTAGGACATCGAGGTTGAGATTTTCCTTTCCGGCCTCGTCAACAGCAAGTAGCAAGTCCTTCACGAAATGTTTGATTGAGAAGCCCGGCGTAAAATCGCGGTCAAGAATCTTAGGTCCTGCGCTCTCAAGCTGCCTTGACCCTGCCCCTCCTGTCGATACAGCACGGAGGAATTTCGGCATGTCAAGACCCTCAGCCCTTGCGTAAGTCATGGCCTCACAGACTCCCGCAATAGTTCCGGCTATGATTATCTGGTTAGCAAGTTTGGTGTGCTGACCCATTCCCGGCTCTCCCATGTAGTTGATGTTCGTACCCATTGCGCGGAATAACGGCAAGCAGGCGTTGTAGTCCTCCTCATCGCCTCCTACCATTATTGAGAGCGAGGCATTCTTTGCGGCACTTACTCCCCCAGTAACGGGAGCATCGAGGAAGTGAAGCCCTCTTTTCGCGGCCTCGTCGTGAATCATCTTTGCAAGCGACGGGCTGTCAGTGGTCATGTCGATAATGTACGTACCTTCCTTCATGCTGTCGAGCAGTCCTCCTGATACAAAGTAGAC
>JAFRSL010000085.1 GCA_017427625.1 Synergistaceae bacterium
AGAGTGCGAGAATAAACATGTTGATGAAAATCGAGAACCTTCCGACCTCAATTCCGTAGCGCCTGCGCATAGCCGCAGCAACAATGTCAGTCCCTCCGCTTGAACCTCCAGCGTTGAACATCATTCCGCCTCCTAAGCCTTTTAGCAGTCCGATTATGACAGTGGCCATGAACTTGTCATCAGGAAGCGGCAGAGGGTATAGCGCGAAAATTGACAGCCCCGCCGAGAACGTGAGTATTGCTATGATGGTAAGCGCTAGGAAATGAAGGTTGAGATCCCTCCATGCCCACATCAAAAGGATGATATTGCCGGTGAGTATTACCCAGTTGGGGGAAATTCCGAACATGTAGTTCGTGAGTACGGCGATACCGGAGACACCCAAGTCCGGAAACTTGTAGTGAAGCGTGAAGTAATTTACGGCAAAGGCTTGGAGAAGGCTGGCTAACATTATTACCGCAACGGCTTTCCATTCTGACGTTATAAGGGCGTAAGCGAGCGTGAAAAACTTTCTGACTGCATTCTTCATTTTGTGCGTAAATATTCCTCCTTGTGTGAATTTTGTGCGTGAGACTATATTAGCACAGGTGTATTTCGCGGTGAGAAGAATGACATAGAACGTATCAAGCGTGATATTGGTTTGCTGTATGATTGGAATTTGTGGCTGTTTATGAGGTCATGTGGCCAAGTTTACGTTTTTTCTTCGCGTCCATAAATAAAAAAGTCCCCCCGCCAAACCTGACAGGGGAATCTCTCTTTTCTCTTAACGCTTCGAGTACTGCCTCTTTCCTCTTGCGCCTTTCTGTCCGAACTTCTTGCGTTCAACCATTCTTGGGTCTCTCGTCAAAAGTCCTTCCTTCTTCAATGCTGGCCTGTAATCGGGATTGAGCTTGATGAGTGCCCTAGCTATTCCGAGCTTCACGGCACCAGCCTGTCCCGTCAAGCCGCCGCCTGAAGCGTTCACGAAAACGTCTACCCTTCCCTCAACTCCTGCGGTCTTCAATGACTGGTAGACCTGCGACTGCCACACCAAGCGCGGGAAATATTCCTCAACTTCGCGGCCGTTAATCTTGATTTCGCCTGTACCTGTGCAGATTCTCACGCGGGCTAATGCGTTCTTTCTGCGGCCTGTTCCCCATATGTATTTGTCCTCTGACATCTGAATTATTCCTCCTTATATCTCAAGTGTTACGGGATTCTGCGCCGCATGTGGGTGTGATGCTCCTGCGTAGACTTTCAGCTTGCTGTCATACTTCAGTCTGTTTCGCGGAAGCATTCCCTTCACGACGTGGCGGAATAACTCTGCGGGTTTTGCTTTCACCAGTTCACCCCATGTCCTCGACTTGTAGCCGCCGGGGTGTCCTGAATGATAGTGCCATGTTGACTGTGAAGCTTTGTTTCCTGTGAGCTTCACTTTGTCCGCGTTGATGACAATCACGAAATCTCCTGTGTCAACGTGGGGGGTGTAAGTGGGCTTGTTCTTGCCCGTGAGTATGCGCGAGATCACTGCCGCAAGCCGTCCGATTGACCTGTCAGCCGCATCAATTACGTACCATTTTCTCTCAACCTGGCCCGGTTTGGCCAAGTATGAACTGCTGCCTGTCATGTTATGATGATTCCTTCCTGAAATTTTCTTTTTGCGAACGGGGGCTTTGTCCGCACATTTGATTATTTTACCGCAACTAGCCTTTTGTTTTCAAGAATGCCGGGAAGTCTTCCTCTTTTTGCGACATCTTTTCCGTCGACAACCTTGAGATCCATCGTCATATCCATAGGCACGGCATGAGCGATGTAGCTTCCGACACCGAAAATGTCAGCCCCTGCCTCAGCAAGCAGTTTAATGCGTTCGGGATTGAGGCCGCCTGAGACTACGATCTTGACCTTCGTGAAGCCTTCTTTGTCGAGACGGTAACGCATCTCTTTTACGAGGTCAGCGGTAACTCCTCCTCTTTCGCCGGGGGTATCGAGCCTTACAGCACCGAGCCTGTCTCCCATAGCGCGGGCAAGGTTCAGAGCCTCCTCGCATTCGTCATGGAAAGTGTCAACAAGAAACGTCCTTCCAACTTCCGGCGGCATGACAGCGTCGTATGCTTCAGCGAGTTTCAGGGTGTCGCCCATTATAAGGACTGCGGCATGTGGGATCGTTCCGACTGGTTCACGGCCTGCGAGCTTTGCGCCGAGTATGCAGCTTGCGGCTGAACAGCCTCCGAACTTAACGGCGACTGACTCCATCACGGGGGCTATTGCTGGGTGAAGGTGCCTTGCCCCGAAAACGAGGACGGGCTTTCCTCCTGCGGCTTCAACGCATTCACGGGCGGCGGTTGCCCAAGCACATGAGCTTGAGAGTATTCCGAGAAGGTTGGTCTCATGAAGTCCGAACGCGCCGTAAGACCCTGTAATTCTCATTACGACTTCTTTGGGTGAGAAGTATTGCCCTTCCGGGAGAGCTTCGATTTTTACGGGGGCATCGCTGAGAAGTTCGAGGACTTCCGCGAGGCCGGCGAACATTCCTGTGGTGCGGGTGAAAATTTCGGCTGTTACCTGAGTGTCGAGCTTGTTGACTGACCTGAGGACATCGCGCGTGTTGATGAAGTAAATATCTGTGGTCGCGCCGGATTTGATTTCGTCATTGTTCGCACTGAATATGCGATTGGGATTGACCTTCAGGGCTGTTGCATCTCTGAGGGAATTTATCACGGCTGTTTATCTCCTTTGCGTGCTTAATTGAGGAAGACGATGAAGAATGACGTTACCATGAAGATGACTGCGAGGATTATGGTTAACTTCGTGAGGTTTGTGAACCTCTGCCACTGTCCTGAATCTGCCTGAGTTCCTCCGCCGAAGACGCCAGAGAATCCTCCCTGCTTTCTCTGCTGAATGAGAACCGCGAAAATCATCATGACAGACACGACGATATGAATTACGGATAATACTGCTCGCATGAAAATTTTTCCTCCTGTTTAATATTACTGTGGTCAAAACTGAATAAGTATATAACAATGGGGGGAGAATTGACAAACTATTGTGGCAAAAAAAAAGACCCTGCGATTGATTCACAGAGTCTTGTGAGAGCGGATGACGGGATTCGAACCCGCGACCCTCAGCTTGGGAAGCTGATGCTCTACCAACTGAGCTACGTCCGCATAGAACGAAAAAGATTTTAGCGCATGATTAAGTTTTTGGCAAGTCGCATGATTGAAAGCTGTCAAAATAACTGAGGGCTTAATCTGCAAAAATAACGATTCCTTCGGCCTTTTACTCTAGCCCATTGACTTGCCCCCCCCCCCTCCATAATATAATTTGTATAAAATGTTAAGAGCGGAGGTAATAAATCATGAAGCTCAAAAAAGTTGCGGTGTTGTTGGTGTTCGTGATGATGTTCACGACTTGTGAGGCAGCGTTTGCGTACCGTACCGGGTCGGCAACAGGTGATGCGGTTGTTTACGGCGGAATAGGCAGCGTAATCGCTGGAGGCGTTGCGTACTGTCTGGCGGGGGCTGCAACGGTGTTCTGCCCTCCTGTGGGAATAGCGGCGGGACTTGGATTGCTCGGCGCAGGTGCTTACGGGGCATTGTGTGAAGAGAAGACGCTCTCAAAAGATGTTTTTGCTCTTGCGATTCCTGTTGGGGGCGGTGTCGTTGCCGTGAAATTACCTACAGTTGCTGAATGGACACTCGGAATAGGCGCGGGGGCTGCGGTGTCTGTTCCGTTCACAAAAGCAACAGAAGCAATCGCTGATGAATGGAAGAAACCCGATTCCCGCAATCCCGTCAATGTCGCGGAAATTCCGTATTAAGCCATGAACAGGAAATATATTGCTGCCCTCGTTATTGTCTCGCTGTTGTCGTTGAACACGCTGACTCCGGCTCAAGCGTTCTGGCCGTTCGGGAGTTCTGAGCCGACGGGAAAAGATCTTCGCTTCAGGACCGTATACCCCGCATCATTCTGGAAATCGACAACAGGAAAAATTCTCATGTACACGGGGATTGCTGTAGGTGTCGCAATCATTACGTACTTCAGTGCGGGAACTGGTACGGCTGCTTCTGCCGGGATAATAGCGAAGTTCGTCGGAGGAACAATAGGCTCATGGTGGTTCGGCCTCAGCGGAGGAGCTGCCATTAACGCGGGGCTTGCCCTTCTCGGAGGGGGAGCGGTGGCAGCAGGAGGCTTGGGGATAATCGGCGGAGTCTCAGTGCTTAGTGCTGTGGGAAGCGTGGCTCTGAGTGCGGCAATTGACGCGGCTGTAGGGCAGATACCTTCGGGGACTCACACGAAAACCATAACGCTGATTAAGCCCAGACTGTTACGAGACAATGTTTCGCCCGCTGTGAAATCCGAGATGGAGGAGCTGTATAATCTCCTTGACAAAATCGCTGAGGGCGGCACTGACGCTCAGGCAAAGCGAGTTGTCCAGCTCATGACATCGATTGACAGCAAGCTAACGCGAGAGACAAGAGCAAAATCAGACGAATACACCGCCTACAACTACCTCTTTATGGCAATAATCCGCTACAACCTCAATAATTTTGACGGGGCTAGAGAGGCTTCGAGGCAGGCAAGGCGTTTCACAGACTCGGAGCGTTCTTCGGTGCTGGATTATGTTGATGCTCTTCTCGCGTTTCAGGCTGGAGATGACAAGAGAGCCGTGAATCTTCTTCGCGGAATTACTGAAGCTGAACCGAAAGCCTCAACGCCGTATATCGTTCTCGGGCAGTCTGCTTTTGACGAGGGACGCTATCATGAAGCGTTCGACATTCTGGAGCGCGGAATAAGGGCAGGCTGTGATGAGGTCTGCGCTATGAACTGGATGGCCGGAAACTCACTGTACAATGCCGGAAGCTACAAGGCCGCCATACCCTACTACAGGACAGCCTTAAAGAACATGACCGTCAACGAGATTGAAGCTCTCTACAAGCTGAACATCGCTAAGTGCTACAGGAAGATGGGCGACAGCAAAGAGGGCTTGTACTGGCTTGATGATGCGATCTCTGAAGTGAAGGACAACGCGGAAATGGTCTCGGAACTTAGGAGGCAATACTCAGCTGATTAACCGTCAACAAAAACCGGGCAAGGACTTTTTCTCAATGCCCCCGCCCGGCAAAGTCTTTACGCTTTCTCCAAGTCGTCAGCAAGAACTTTCGTTAATGCAGGGTCAAACGAAAGTGAAACCTTCTCGCCCTCGTCCCAGATTTTCTTGACATCAGGATTGTCGATTTGAACAAGGACATTCCCCAAGTCAGTCTTAACCCAAGTCTCAACGCTGTTGCCGAGATAGATATTCGCCGTAACGATACCGTCCACAACACCCGCGCCCGGTTCACCGACAGAAAGCGACTCAGGACGCGCCATAACGAGTGCCTTGTCGCCAGCCTTGAGAGTCTTTGCCCATCTAGGAGCCGTGAAAGCCTGACCCTTAACCTCAACGTGGCAACCGTCATCAATACCCTTCACTTCGCACGGGAAGAAAGCAACCTTGCCCACGAACCCCGCAACGAACGTGTCAACAGGGTCTCTGTAAATGTCGCTGGGTGTTCCTATCTGGATTATGTGGCCGAGCTTCATTACGATTATTCTGTCCGACAAGCTCATTGCCTCCACGCGGTCATGAGTAACATACATGGCCGTTATTCCCAGAGATTTCTGAAGCCTCCTGATTTCAACGCGCATCTGTTCGCGGAGAAGTGCGTCAAGGTTGCTCAATGGCTCGTCAAGAAGGAGCACTGAAGGTTCGACGATTAGGCTTCTTGCGAGCGCGACTCTCTGCTGCTGTCCTCCCGAAAGTCTTGAAGGCGGACGCTTCCCCATCTGTCCAAGTCCAACCATCTCAAGGAATCGCTGGACTTTCTCGTCGATGTCCTTCTGTGGGACTTTCCTCAGTTTCAGGCCGTATCCCACATTGTCCGCAACGTTCATGTGAGGGAACAGCCCGTAACTCTGGAACACCATCGCCGTATCTCGCTTGTTTGGCGGAGTGTTGGTTACGTCGTTGTCGCCTATCATGATTTTGCCCGATGTTGGCTGTTCAAATCCCGAGAGCATACGGAGGATTGTTGACTTCCCGCACCCTGAAGGCCCTAGAAGCGTTACGAGTTCGCCCGGCTCAAGTCTGAATGAAACGCCGCCTACAGCCGCAACGTCCTGCCCTGACTGCGGGTCGCGGAATATCTTTTTTATGTTGTCGAATGTTACTGATTTACTCGCCAATTTCGTTTTCTCCTTTCTTCATCATGTAACGTTCTTCATAAGGTTTGTGTTCTCGCGGACGAGAAGCCTCATTATCCCGAACGCACCGAACACTATTATGATTAGAACGGTTGAAAGTACGCTCGCAAGCCCGAATCTCAAGTTTTCAGAGAAATTATAGATTAAGACCGTGATGTGATACCATCTCGCCGAAATCAGGAAGATTACCGCGCTGACAGCTGTCATTGAACGCACGAAAGTGTATGACAGGCTCGACAGGAATGCGGGTCTCACCAATGGCAGCACTATCGTCCTGAACACCGTAGCCTGATCCGCGCCCAAGTCCGTAGCAGCCTCCTCGATTGAAGGGTCAATCTGACGCAGCGACGCAATTCCGCCCTCAATTCCGACTGGAAGCTCACGGATTACGTAGTTGATGATGATTATTGCCGCTGTCCCGACGAGGATTATAGGCGCATGGTTGAACGCTAGAATGTAGCTTATACCGAGCAATGTTCCCGGAAGTGCAAACGGAGTCATCAAAAGCATCTCAAGCAGCTTCTTGCCGTGAAATTTCCGCCTTACAATCAATAATGCCGCTATCATTGCGATGATTCCTGCGATTGGCGTTGCGATTGCCGCGAGTGTTACGGTGTCGAAGAGCGCGTCCGTCGAACGTGTTATGGCCTCCGTGATATTCTCAAGGCTGAACGTGTAATCGATTCCCCAGTTCTTGACGAAGCAGCCCGCGAAGATTGTCCCGTAAAGCATGACTAGGAACACTATTATCACGAGGATTATTCCCGTCAGAATCCTGCGAACTATCGGTGTCGTCAATTCCGTGATGCGTCCTGAAGGCTTGCCCGTTACCGTAACATATGAGCGTTTCGCAACCCAGAACCTTTGCGCGAGGAACGCCGTCAATGTCGGAAGTAGCAGCAATATCGACAGTGCCGCGCCGTGTCCGAGCCTGTTCATTCCCGTAACCTCAATGTACGATTCAAGCGACAAGACTTTGAGGTCTCCAGCCAAAAGCAGCGGGTTAGCGAAGTCAGCAAGTGATGTCGTGAACACCAAGAGCCACGCGCTCAACAATCCCGGAACTGCTAGGGGCAGCGTGATTTTGCTGAACGTCTGGAATCTTGAAGCCGACAAATTCAGTGATGCTTCCTCGAATGTCGAGTCGATTGCCTGAAGAACGCCTCCAAGTGTCAGGAACGCAATCGGGAACATTCCCATCGTTTGAACGAGTACCAAGCCCGGCAAGCCGTAAATCGAGAAGTCCAGCCCCACAACCCTCAGCCACCGCGTGATCAATCCGTTGTTCCCGAAAAGCAAGA
>JAFRSL010000086.1 GCA_017427625.1 Synergistaceae bacterium
CTCTCCTCAACAATAGGGTGCCTCCTGATTGCGTTTCCCGGCATCATGACATATTTTGCGATGTTCTTCTCGTATGGACGGGCGGGAACTTCCTGACGTTCGCCAACTTCGACCAACGACTGAGAATGCGCGATCCTCGTACACATTTTGACGATAACGGGACAATCGTATTCCTCCGAAATATCGTAAGCCATTCGGAAAAATTCGAGTGCCTCTTGTGAGTCCGAAGGTTCAAGCATTGGGAGCTTCGCGGCCTTCGCGTAATGACGTGAGTCCTGTTCGTTCTGTGATGAGTGCATTCCTGCATCGTCCGCAACACAGATGACCATCCCAGCATTCACGCCGGTGTATGAGACCGTGAACAGAGGATCTGCGGCAACATTGAGTCCGACATGCTTCATTCCGCAGAAACTTCTCTTACCCGCAAGCGATGCCCCGAAAGCTGCCTCCATTGCGACCTTCTCATTGGGTGCCCACTCGGAATATACTTCGTCATACTTTGCGATTTCTTCGGTTATCTCCGTGCTTGGAGTGCCCGGATAACTTGACGCAACGCAGCAGCCCGCTTCATATAATCCTCTGGCGGCGGCGGTATTGCCCTGCATCAACTGCTTCATAAAATTCGTCCCCCTTCAAAATTGCTCTGAATTTTATCATTATACTGTCTTTTACAAACCTCTCATAAATGAAAGCTAGTTGTGAGTCTTGTTGCCAATGTTACAATTTATATTTAGCGATAAAATTTTCAGGAGAATAAATCATGGAGAGCAGGTTTCTATTTCTTGAGGAAGATTGCCCAAAACTTGCAGAATACGGGCGCAAGGCTGAAACTTTCATGGCCGATGATCCCAATATATGCCTTCTTTGTCTTGGAAGGATCGCCGAGATAATCACAGAGGATTTATGCAGACGAAGCAATATTCCCAACAGTCCCGAAAAACTTTCCGCGCTAATCGAGAAGGGCGTAATAACTGAGGAGATTTCACGGAAAATTTCAGCCCTCACTGAAACTAAGCACGATGCCGCTGATGAGAGTTACGATTCTGAGATGGCATGTGAAAGGCTAATGGTTACGGCTGAGGAGCTTTGCCGATGGTTCTTGACTGAGAAGGCTGAAGGGAGATTCAGTTTTCTCGCCGACATTTTCCCGCCCGACAAGCCAATCCCCATACTCTTGAATCTTTCCGAACTTGGGCGTGAGGCTGAGGATAATCTTTTCACGAACGTACGATACTGCCTGATATGTCTCGGTGATATGGGCGAGGCTGTTGCTGACCGCTTAATCACTGGGAACGGAATAGAAACTCACGAGCGCGATCAGATATACAGGATAGACATATTAACCGAGAAATACATAATCACGGACGAAATTAAAGACATTCTCCACAGCCTCAGAATTGCTAGGAACAAGGCACTTCATGAACGCTACAATGACGAATACACTTCCGAATCTGAAGGCAGAAGACTCCTTGATGACTCTCTGAAGCTGTGTGAGTGGCTGTTCAGGGCTGTCATGAGACCCGGCTACGTCGTCAAAGCGAGAATTACGGCGGAGATTGAAGGCGGATATTCCGTGTCAATGGGGAGGATTCCCGCTAATGTTCCTGCTGATGAGATACCTGAAGGGAAATCATGCGAGATTGGGAAGAAATACCTCTTCAAAATTCTTGACATTGACGGCGAGGATTTAACACTAAGCCTCAAGGAAGCTGATAAAGATTACAACATATCGCTTGGGAGGCTCTACGCGAAATACAAGCCCGGCCAGGACGTTCGCGTAACCATAAAGAGCCTCAGCAATTCGACAGGCGCAATCGTTGAACTCAAGGACGGCCTCGAAGCCAGGATACCGCCGTCGGAGTTAGGCCGGAAGATTTACCGCTACAATGAGGGCGAAAAGATGGTACGCTACGATACTACAGCCCGCGTAAAATGGTTCAGCCTCACTCAGTATCCGCCAATGCTTCTATCGGTTAAAGATGTTGAGGACGACGAGGACAGAAAGCATCAGCCGTCAACGTCAATTCCTCCCAGAATCCCAAAGAGACCGGCCATGTCGGATTTGGATTTTCGGTTATTATGCAAGTCGGCAACTTACGAGAAAATCATTCAGGCACTCGATGAGGGAGCTAACCCCAATGCCACGAACAATAACAACACCACAGCCCTCATGATGGCGGCGCAGTTCAACAAGAATGCGAGGGCAGTCAAGGCACTCATTACGGCGGGCGCGAAACTCAATGAACAGAACCACAGGGGCAACACAGCTCTCATGTATGCGGCAATGAGAAACACCCCCGAAGTTGTGAGAGCTATATATGACGCGGGGGCTGATATTGAGTTGGTGAACTCGGAGGGAAAGAAGGCTGCTGATTATGCCGTAACGAACAGGAAACTCAATGACTCTGACATAGTGAGACTTCTACGTAATGAGCCGGAAGAAATCGTACAGCCTGAGCCTGAACCATCACCCGAAACCGAGACTACTCAGGAAGAAATCGCACAGCCAGAATCCGAATCATTGCCCGAAACCGAGACTACTCAGGAAAAAATCGTACAGTCCGAACCTGAACCATTGCCAGAAACTGAGGCTATTCAGGAAGAAACTTCTCAGCCCGAAAACGATCAGCCGAACTCTAAGCCACAGCCTGAACCCGAACCAGAGCCGGAAGAACCTTCACAGCCTCAGCCCGAACAGCCGCGCAATAATCCACAGCCTTCTTCGACATTGGACAGCGAGGAAGAGCCGTCATACTACGAATATGGAATGCAGGACTCAGATACAGAAATCACAGAAGAGGACGAGGAAGCCATGAGAGCTTTGAGACATCAATTACAGCGGGACTTCCTCAAGATATGCCGTTCGGGGACAGAGGACGAAATCGCGGAGGCAGTATCAGCGGGCGTGAACGTCAACATAACCAACAAATCATCGGCAACAGCCCTTATGTTCGCGGCACAGAGCAACACCGCAGAAGCCGTAGAGATTCTAATTCACGCGGGGGCTATGCTTGACGCTCAAGACGAAAGCGGCAACACTGCGCTGATTTACGCGGCATCATACAATAACGGTGATGTAGTCGAGACCCTTATTGACGCGGGGGCTGACAGGGAAATAACGAATCTCACGGGACATAGGGCATCAGATTACGCGGTGAAGAATTACAGGCTTGTTGACACTGAGACTGTGAACAGGCTGTAATGAGTGTATAATGTCAAAGCAAAAATGGAGTGAGTATTCATGCCCAAGACTTTAATCGTATATTTCAGCAAGAGCGGACGAACCAAAGCAGTAGCAGAAACGATAGCCGGTGAAATTTCCGCGCCGCTTTATGAGATAGTAACAGAGAAGAAATACCCCCGCACATACGTTATGACGATCATCGAGTCGCGCAAGGAGTTCAAACGCAACGAGAAGCCCGCACTCGTAAGCCCTAAGGTTGAGGATTTCGCGTCATATGACAGGATAATTCTCGGCTTCCCGATATGGTTCTGGACATGCCCGATGGCTGTCGTGTCGTGGCTTGAACAGTACGATTTCAGCGGAAAGGAAATTTACCCATTCTGCACCAGTGGAAGCAGCTCATGCGCTAAGGCTACCGAAAAAATCCGCGAGTTATGTTCCGGCGCAAATGTTCACGACGGCATAAAGGCAAACACTATTGACAGCGTTAAAATACAGGAATGGCTGAAGTAATGAGCAAAGTATTATTCATTCGTCAGGAAAATTATAATCAGTCCGAAATCGACTCGGCTGTTCTCCGGGCATTCGATCATTTCGGAGGAGTGAGTCATTTCATCAGTAAAGGGGATAAAGTCCTCCTCAAAGTGAATCTCGTCTCAGGCCATGACATTGAGCGCAGAGTTACGACAGACCCGTCAATAGTTCGTGCGGTGGCGAGACTCGTTATTGACGCTGGAGGTACTCCTCTCATTGCCGACAGCCCGGGAATCGACAGCTTCAAGTCAGCGGCGGAGAAAGCAGGCTTCATGGCCGTAGCGCGTGAGCTTGGCATTGAGTGTCATGAACTGACAGATCCCGTTGAACTTCCCTCACATGATGGCGCGGACTTCCATCGTATTCAAGTCAGTAAGTATGTTATTGAGGCCGACAAGATAATAAGCCTCGCAAAGCTAAAGACACACGGACAGATGTACCTTACTATGGGCGTGAAAAATCTTTTCGGCTGTGTTCCCGGCCGTCTAAAAGCTGGCTGGCATTACAACGTCGGACTTAACCGCGAGAAATTTGCATCTCTCCTTCTTGATATATACATGGGTGTGAAGCCTGACCTCACGATTCTTGACGGCGTTATAGGAATGGACGGCGACGGCCCGACTTCCGGCGAACCCTATAATTTCGGGATAATTGGCGCGGCTGTCGATGCTCTTGCTATGGATATGCACCTTTGCGGAATGCTTGGCGGAAAACTTGAGGACTACCCTCTCTACATGGCCGCAAAGAAGCGTAACATGCCTCAATGTAATATTGATCCGTCGAACGTTGAAGGCGATATTGATTCGTCGCATGTGTTCTCCGGCGTGAAGCTCCCGAAGACCCGAAGCATGAGGCTCTTGCCGCATATACCATTTCTTGACCGCCTGATGACCTCGAAGCCCGTGCACATTCCCGAACTCTGCATAGGCTGCGGAAGATGCGCGGCTGTCTGCGCTGCTGGGGCATTGAAGCACAAGGACAGGCATT
This sequence comes from Synergistaceae bacterium, assembly GCA_017427625.1. Taxonomy (GTDB): domain Bacteria; phylum Synergistota; class Synergistia; order Synergistales; family Aminobacteriaceae; genus JAFUXM01. The sequence goes on from JAFRSL010000086.1 coordinate 4,706, forward strand.
TATACTTTGACTACGGGAAGTGTATTCGCTGCTACTGCTGTCATGAGATGTGCCCTGTGAAGGCGATAAAGTTCCGTGAGAGCAGGCTCGTGAAAATCGTGAATATGATTCGCTGAGGGTTTGACAAATCGAGGGATTGTTGCTATATTTTGATGGTTGACTTTGGCCCCGTAGCTCAGTGGATAGAGCGACTGCCTCCTAAGCCGTAGGTCGGGTGTTCGAATCACCCCGGGGTCGCCATTAAACCAAATCTTTCCCCTCAACGAACGCAAAAAGATTTCCCGCACCTTTCAGCACGGGATTTTGTGTGTTACTTGAAGAATTTTGACGTAGGATACTTTGCTCTGCCTGCGTTGATAGCTTTCATGAGGTTTTTGCGGATCTCGTCGGGCTTGGTCATTCCGTCAACATTTCCAGCAATGAATCGATTCCCGATGTAAAGCGATCCCCTCTCAACATGAATCTCATACGGCGCAAGCTCAAGCTGTAAATACTTGTCCAGTTCCGCGCGTATCGACGACATTACCGTTCTTGTCTCAGGAGTCTTCCTCCCCGTTACGACAGGAATACCGTCAACCCTCAGCGTAATATCGTTCGTACCTTCCCGAATTTCCGTCCGCAAAAGTCCAAGCGAATACTTCCGCTCAATGGGTATGTGACGGTCATGGAGAGTCTTAACGGCGGCTGCAAGTCTCTTGGGGGTGTCAGGGTGATTCATGTATATGCCATACTCGACGATGGGCTGTTTGTACTCTTCGGCCATGAAATGCTCGAAAAGCGTAATCATTCCCGTCGGCGAATACCCAGACGCTATAAGCGCGTCAAGCCCCAATCTGTCAGCCTCTGCCTCAAGCTCCATAGTGTACGAACTGGTAACAGCAATCTGCGCCACCTGTGCGAGTATCATCGGAGCTGCTGCCCCGCCCGAAAGCACCATAACAGCCAGCGCGCCAAGTGTAACCTTGCTGCTCTCTGCGGCCATCCTAAGGGAATGCTTGCGGTCAGCGTGGATCATCTCATGAGCCATGACTGCGGCAAGTTCCGAGTCGGTCTTCAGCGCGTCAACAATTCCTGTCGTGAAGAATATGAATCCTCCCGGTATGCAGAAAGCGTTGAGGGCTTCGGTTTTTACGAGGCGGATCTCCCAGTTGATACGGCGGGACATTTGAGGCTCAAGTCTCCGTAATATCATCTCAAGTTTCGACGTTACAGCGGGATCGGAAGTCAATGGCCACTGTTCCTCAATCTGCTTCATTGCACGGCGGCCAATTTCAACTTCTTTTGCTAAATCTGGGTCAGGTTCGGCGGAAAATGCTAGTGTCGGGAAAAGTATTACTGCAAAAATTATCAGTGCTAGTTTCCTCAATAGAAATAACCTCCTCCCATTTTCGCGTAACTTGCGGCGGCGTTCTTGGCGTTTGCACGGGTTATCATCTGAGACCTGAGGCCCGCTGAATGTTTCTCAAGCTCCGATATTGCGTCATCTTCAGCCTTCATTATGCTCTCCGCAACCTCGCGGCTCTCCTCAATCAATGCTGGAAGCTCCGTGTCGTTCGGGTACATTTCAAGAAGCCTGACCCCGAAACCGTCAGTGCTTTTAACGTTCTCAGGAAGCCCGGCATCATTCAGGACATCTTTCCAACCGTCAGCAAGAAGCTGTAACTGTGAGATTATCTCGTCCTTCTGACCGAGAATGTCAGACAGCTCGTCCATGTCGCCATTAAGGACAATGGCCTCCAGTTCTCTGGAAATCATTGCCCTTAACGTCCGGCAGAACTTTATCTCACGCTGTATGAGATCTTTTGCCTGCTCTAAGACTTTATCCTGCGAGTGTGAATGAGCCTGTCTTTGCATTTTTCGCGGGTGCCGGGTTCACATAGGAGACTGCGGGCTTTGCTTCCGGCTTCTTGCCCTCAAGCTCATTCATTGCGTTCTGAAGGTCCTTGTCTTCGGGGTGTTCTTCCTGGTACTTCTGAAGCAACTGCAACAATGCGCTCTCCCATGTCTGTTTAAGCTCCTCAAGCATTCCCCGTACTGTCCTGAGATTGTCAGGCTCTTTCTTCATGTTCGCGTCAACAAGAAGCTGATACATGTACTCGTAAAGCTGCATGAGTTTGTCGGCCATTTCACCGCCGCGTTCCTTGTTGAGTGTAACCATGAGTTCGCGGACGACTTCCTGAGCGCGTATCACTTCCCTGTTTGCTGTGTCATAGTCGGGTGCTTTCGCGGTCATCGCGTTTTCTGCCGCCCTGCAAGCCTTTATTCCTATATCGTACGTGATGAGGAGAAGCTGTTCCTTCGTCGCGGTTGAAATTCTTGTTGCCTGATATGTGTACTGTGCGTTATTCGTAGCTGCCATTGATTTTTCCTCCTGAAACGTTTTCTTGGACTCTGGACAAATTATCGGTGAGGAATCATGAGACTTTTAGCACAATCCGCCTTACACGTCAAGATTCTTAACGTCATGGGAGTTTGCGATGATGAATTGCCTTCTCGGTTCAACCTTGTCGCCCATGAGAATGTCGAAGTATTCATCAGCTAGGAAGTTGTCATCAAGTTCAACCTTCTTGAGAATCCTGTTAGACGGATCCATCGTAGTCTCCCAGAGCTGTTCGGGATTCATCTCGCCCAGTCCCTTGTAACGCTGTACGCTGACCTTCGAGGGGTCTGAAGCGTTCCCGACGTGCTGGCGTAATTCACCGTCGGTGTAGCAGTAGTGTACTTCCTTGCCGTACTGTATGCGGTATAAC
>JAFRSL010000087.1 GCA_017427625.1 Synergistaceae bacterium
AAGCTCGGAATATGCCCTGTCCCTAATCTCAACTATGTAGACGTTTCTCGCTGAAGGTCTGTGAAGTCCCGGCGAGATATTCAGGATCTGATTCCCGAACGGTATCGCCTGAACCCGCCCTAAATTCTGGAGGAGTTGGACTCTCGGCATCTCGTCAACAGGCTGAGGCATAACGTCAACCGCCCTCTTGAACCATTCGTAGAGCGCGATAGCCCTTCCCGCCGCAACAGGATCGCTGACCATCATTGCCCGCGATCTCCATAGCATTCTCCGTGTTTCAATGAATCCTCCGAGACTTGCGAGCATTATGTTCTGGTCGGCAAAAATCATTCCCCGACACGAAAGGTACATTTCATCGGGTTCTGAGACGTTCCAGAGCCTCCAGCTCGTCCGCAAGCGCATGAAGTTCCGCCAAATTTCCCGCGCCCCCATGCTCCCCATGAACGATATAACGACCCCTGACTGTTCGCCCTCGAAGCTCTCGATTTCCTCCGACATCATATAGTAGCTGTCGCGTGCTGATGCGTCAGTCCAGTACGGCATCGGCATAAATCCCTCGCTGTCGAGAAGGGCATAGCATATTTTCGCCTCGCGTTCCTGGTTGACGGTGAAACGGCTCGCGGCGAGTGCGATTCTCTTTTCGCGTGGGTAAAGCCTCTTTGCGTACTCCGTGAACGCCTGACACCTGTAATCCCTGTACATGTCGAGCGCGAATATGTTGCTTAACGGGCGGCCTCCCCTGTCGATTAGGACGTTCTCACCGCCCGCAAGTATCAGCGGAACATTAGCTCCTGCGAAACGTGAGACGAGAATCTTGTCGGCTTCGGGTGAATGCGTGAAGCTCATTACTGCGACTGTGTGGGGATTGGTGGTATCGCTTCGGCTTGGGAGGTCTTCACTCTCAGGAATGAGGACGAATTTCACATCATGGCCTCCGATCCCGTTGCTGCTCTCGGAGATTTCGCGCTCACACCATGCCAGAGCCGTCTTTATGGATTTTCCCGGCTCATTGTCCCAACCGTTTGAAGGAGGTACGACAAGGACGTTCCACACCCAGTCATGATGTCTTTCATCAGGAGACTGAAGCGGAAACGCCCTCTCAACCGTTGTTGTAAGGCATAAAATTATTACGAGTACCGTAAAGATTTTACGCATAACATTGTGATTATTTCTTGCGTGATAACTGCTGAATTACGTCCTGCGTGATGTCAACTCCGCCGATGAGCACAACAAATTTGTCGAGCACGAGCGTGAGTTTTCTCTTCACGGCAACTTCGCGTACAGCCTGTTCGCAGTCCCTGTAAATCGGGGCCATGAGTTTCTGCTCTTCCTGAGCGAGTTCCATTCTCTTAGCCTGCACTGCCTGAGCTTTCTTCGCGGTGTCAGTCTCTTTGTCGGCGGCAAGTTTTGCCTCGTTCTCTTTCTGTCGGGCAATCTCGGCCAATTTCTGACGAGCCTGATTGAGTCCCGGGTGATTGTCGAGGATAAGACCTCTGTCGACGATCCCAACGAAATCTGCGTTTACGGGTGTTGCGGCTGATGCTGTAGCTGCTGCTTTCTTGGCGGCGGCTGATGCTGATACTGCGAGGCTCGTTACGAGAAGTGATGCTGCGAGTGCAAGTAAGATGATTTTCTTTGCTGACATTACTAATAAATTCCTCCTGTTTCTTTTAACGCCTTTATTTCCGTGTGCATTCTAACATTCAAACTTTGAGTGCAATAACGTAAAAATAACTAATTAGTATCTGCAAACGAGATTCCGTTTCTCCAAAATTTTCATCAATGGTACGCCGACAACGTAGCAAGCCCCTGCCTCACCTAGTCCCACGTAAATGCACGTCGCAATAAAAGGAACATCAATGAGGACGTGAAGCATTGTTCCGATGATTATCATGTTCGACACTACTGGCCACAACGCCGCGAGCCAAATGTTCCGTGATTTCCGAGTCAATACTGCGGCAATCAGCGTTGCAAGACTCCCGAACACCATATCAGCGAGTCCGAAGCCCCCGTAGAAATTTGCGAAGACACAGCCGATGAAGAGTCCGGGAATCGCCTCAGCCATGTAAAACGGAAGAAGCGTCAATGCCTCCGACACCCTGAACTGTACAGGGCCGTATGAGATTGGCGCGAGAACGATCGTCAGTGCGGCGTAAACTGCGGCGATGAGTGCGCCTCTTGCTATTTTCTTTGTGTTGATGCCTATGATTCATTCGCTCCTTACTGTGATATTGATGTACTGCTTCTTTGTGTTCCTGAGGAAAATCTTAGGCTCAAGGATTTTCCTGACAGCCTCAAGCGATTCGGTGCTTACGTACAAAGGCTGGTCATCTTCGCCCGGATCCATCACGAAAATTCCCGCGTCCATGAAAGAGTCCATGATTTCCCCGCGCAATATTTTACTACTGCATTCAACCTCGACAATATATCCGAAAGGCGGCAACATGAAGTCCCGCCTCGTCCTAAGTTCGTCAGGAATGAATCTAGTCCAGCCTCCCGCGAGAAATTCCGCGAGCCTCATTCCTTTTCGACGCGCCTGAATGAGAATTTTGCGGTCAGAATCGCGTATCCTTCCGCGCCAATAAGACTCAAGAAGCATACTGTAGACGTTGAAGCGGTTATTGTGTTCCGGCCTCCAAAGCTCAGAGTCCAAATCTAGCCACGCGACAAGCGAAGGATCAATCTTTCCGCACAGCTCAATGCCTCTTTTTGTCGACAAAATCAATCCCTTCATGGCCGAAATCTCCGAGTGTTCATCGTAAATATGAACGTCAGGAAAATATTTCCCCGCAATCTTCGCAAGAGCATCAAGTCCCGGCCTCTTTCCCGCAAGAAAGTCATAGCCGCATCTCTCGCACTTAGGCGGCAAATCTCGAATCATTCCGCAGCGCCGGCACTTCATGAGATTCCCGTCATTACGAGACTGCATTACTCCCCCGCATTTGGGGCACCTCACAGTTTCCCCGCAGTTCTCGCAGAAAACCTCCGATGATTCGCCCGTCCTGTCCAATAACCATATGACGTTGCGCCCCTGTCCAAGCTCCTTGTGAGTCCGGCTTGTGAGCGTGTAAGTCAGCGGGATAGTTCCCTTGATGCCTTCAATCTCTTCTTTCCGTGAATGATGAATGTCAGCGAGGATTATGTTCTTCCGTTCAGGCTTTAGAACTTCACGGGGGCGAGTGCGAATATAAGTCTTAAGCGACGGGATTCGTCCCGACAAAATCAGCTCGGCTTTAAGGAACACTGCCCGATGTCCTGCGAGGCTTCTTGCTGAAAGATTGAGAGTGTAGGGGATTACGTATGCGGGGCTTGCCTCGTCCTCAACGATGATTTTCTGCGGCATAAACGGTGCGAAGACTCCTCCGGGTGGTGCGACGACGATTCTGACTTTGCCTGAGTGAATCGCTTTCCATGCTTCCCAGAGCTTTGGGCTTTCCGACGGCCACAATATTGCCTGAGACTTCAGGGCTTCGGG
>JAFRSL010000088.1 GCA_017427625.1 Synergistaceae bacterium
ATCGACATCGAAATTCACGGAATAACAGAAGAACATCTCACGGAAATTCTCGGAACTTTGGGCGAAGTCCTCACTATGGGTGCAAGTTTCGGCATTCTTGGATTGAGGCACTACTCGATTGACATAATCCTTCCCCGATCGCTCATCACTGGTGAGGTTGACCCTTTTATCGGGACACGTGAGGCTGCAAGACGGCGGGACTTCACCATGAACGCGCTAATGAAGGACGTTTTGACAGGCGAGATTATTGACCACATCGGAGGAATTAACGACATTAAGGAGAGAGTTATACGACATGTTGACGATGAGACTTTCCTTCTTGATGCTCTGAGAGTCATAAGGGCGGCTAGATTTTCGGCTGTATTGGGATTCAGGGTTGACGAGGGGACTAGGCGGTTGTGTTCGTCAGCAGACATTTCCTCATTGGCAAAGGAGCGCGTATACTCCGAGTTTGAGAACGCACTCACGAAATCGCCTACACCGTCGCGTTTCTTCACGGAGCTTGAGGGAATGGGGAAAGCCTCCGTATGGTTTCAGGAAGTCTCAGGAATGGACACGAGCATTCTCGACATTGCAGCAGGAGTACGAGACAGAGCGTCATACATGGCCGGCTTCATGATTGCTATGCTGTGTCATGGCCATCCTGAAGATGAGACCTCACGATTCCTCTCACGCTTAACGAATGACATACGCCTAACAAAATACGTCCTCAACATGTCAAAACTAGCTGATGTTCTCGCTGGTATGCCGGAGGGTTCAGACACACTGTCTTTCATGCGTGTATTCGATGATGCTGTGTCCCTTGAAGATTTGTCGATAATGTCGGAAATATTGTCGGGAAATTCACATGCTGACATGCTGGAATTGTACCGTGAGAGAATTTCACGGCCTTACGTTACTGGTGCTGACATTCTGAGAGAGGGCGTTAGTTCAGGCCCCAAAGTCGGCGGGGCATTGAGGCACATTCATGATTTGAGGCTTGCGGGTTTCCCAAAAGATGTACAATTACGCGAGGCCATAAAGTACATCAGGGGGGAAAATAATGGTTGACGTAACACTAATCGGCACGGCTGCACTTGCTCCAATTCCAGAACGCGCATTATCATCGGCTTTGCTCACTTGCGCGGGTCATTCGATACTTTTCGACTGCGGTGAAGGTACTCAGTCAGCAGCAAGAAAAGCAGGAGTAAGCCTCATGAAGACGGACATAATCGCCGTAACTCACTATCACGGGGATCACATTTTCGGCATTCCGGGACTTTTGCAGACGATGTACAGCGCAGGACGCACGGAACCCATCTACATTGCCGGGCCTGAAGGTCTCGCGGAAGTAATGTCGCTGATGATGGGGCTTACTGGGGCGTTGCCGTTCGATGTCGGACTTCTCGAAATTCCCGCTGAAGGTCTGAGGCTTTGCGAACTTGTTGAAGGTTGGCCGAGTGAAGCGGCACTGTCGACGTTCCCGACAAAACATAGATGCGTCGCTCAAGGATACTCATTCACGCTTGGACGGGCTGGGAAGTTCAACCCGGAAAAGGCTCAGGAGTTGGGCGTGCCAGTGAAATTATGGCGTGAGCTTCAGAAGGGAAGCAGCGTTTTCGTTGAGGGTAGAGAGATTTTCCCCGATGAGGTTCTGGGTGAAAGACGGCGGGGGATTAAGGTTGTGTTCACAGGGGACACGGCCATTTGCGAGAGTCTTGTTGAGGCTTCTAGGGAGGCGGATATTCTCATATGTGATGCGACTTACGGCGACGATACCCGCGCTGATACTGCGACTGAACGGGGGCATATGTGCTTCTCTCAGGCTGCGGAATGTGCGAGGCTTTCAGGGGTCAGGACTTTGTGGCTCACACATTATTCTCAGAGCGTTACGAACCCGGCCATGTTCCTACATAACGCGAGGGCGATTTTCCCGAATACTGTGTGCGGTTATGATGGGCTGTCGGAAACTTTGAGATTCGACTCGTAGTTCACCCTCCAGAACCATAGCCCGCAAGCCGGCACAGTCATGGCCGATTCAGCTCTCTCGTTCCCAGAAAGCAAACCTTCAAGCCATTCGAGACTGTTCTTGCCAGAAGCTACACGGTCAATATTGCCGACGATAATTCGTACCATGTTCGTCAAAAATGATTGTGCTTTTACGCTTATGATTGAGAGATTTCCGCGCGTCCTTATTCTGAGACTGTCAATAGTCCTGAAAGGATCATCGGGGCATTCAGTTGAACGGCAGAAAGCCTTGAAGTTATGACGGCCTTGAATGAGATTGCAGGCTTCACGAGCAATATTCATGTCCCACGCCTTACCCTTCCGCCACCACACATAATTGTTCAGCATCGGAGGACATACCCAGTCATTCCAGATGAAGTACCTGTATTCGCGTGATGTTGCGCTGTATCTGGCGTTGAAATCTTCGGGGACAAGCCGCGCCCTCATTATGCGTATGTCTTCGGGAAGGTAGAAATTCACCGCAAGCCGTAACTTTTCGGGCGAAATTTCCTTCTCCATTCCGAACGACGCAACCTGCCCCCATGCGTTCACACCCTTGTCGGTTCTCCCTGCTCCTGTGATCCTTGTGGGAGACCCTGCGATTCTCTCAAGCGCGGATTCTATGACTTCCTGAACACTTACTGCATCCGGCTGAACCTGCCAGCCCGAATAATTCTTGCCTACATATGAGACTTTCAGCGCGTAATTCATCACAGCCCTGCCATAAGGAACAGCCCAACTCCGACAGCGCATACTAGCACCGCCAGCGTGTCCTTCATCTTCCATACCAGAGGCTTGCGTCTCGTTCGTCCTTTACCGCCGTCATAGCCCCTTGCCTCCATCGCAACCGCTATGTCATCAGCCCGCCGGAAGATTATTATCAGCAATGGTATCAGCACGGGCAGAAATGCCTTAGCCCGCCGGAATATATTTCCCTGATCCAGCCTTGCGCCTCGTGACAGCTGCGCCCTCATTATCTTGTCCGTTTCCTTCATAAGCAGCGGGATAAATCGCAGTGCCATAGCTATCATAATTGCGCATTCGTTGGCAGGAAATTTGAAGCGTTCCAATGGCCGTAGAAGTGCGTCAAGTCCGTCAGCAAGCTCCAGAGGCGCGGTCGTCAATGGAAGCATTACCGCGAACATCATCAGTATGACCAGTCTCGATGACATGAACAATGCGCTCAATAATGCTCCCGATACATCACCGTTCCTGAAGTACCCGGCAACAAGGTTGAATATGAATGTGAACACTGCTAGGAACATCACAGGCTTCGACGAACGCAGTAATACCCGCCACGAGATTTTTGACACTTCGACGAGTCCCGCCAGGACTGCGAGCCATACAAACACTCCGAGCCATGTTTTCGACGGGAATACAGCTGATACTATTATGAGGAATGAGAAGAGTTTTGCGCGCGGGTCAAGCCTGTGAATGAATGAGCCTGTCGGGATATATTGCCCGAGATTTATATTCGTGAGATACATTCTTGAAACTCTCCATAGTCATATATGAGCGGAAAATTTGGGTTCAACTGTCGGATTTCGGCTGATATTCGGAGGACTTCCGGCCATGCTTCTGGCTCAAGCCTCATTATCTCGTCGATAACTTCGCTCGGTCTCCCCTCTTCAACCATCTTAGAATCTCTGAGAATAAGTATCCTGTCGCTGTACGTCAAGGCCATGTTGAGGTCGTGGGTTACAGTGATCACAGTCCGCCCGGCATCTCTGAGCCTCGATAACATTCCGAGTATTTTGCGCTGATATGAAGCGTCAAGCCCCGCCAATGGTTCGTCAAGAACGATGACTTCAGGTTTTGCTGACAGCACTGACGCAATCGCAACAAGCCTTCGTTCACCGCCAGAGAGAGCAATGGGCCTTCGTTCGAGAAATTCACGGCTGAGGCTCGCGCATTCTAGGCCGTAGATTATTGCAGCCTCCAGATCGTACCCCTTGAAGCCCGCGTTCTTCGGCGCAAAAGCTAATTCCTCTTTGACAGTCGCTGAGAAAAGTTGATCCTCAGGATTCTGGAAGACCAGCCCTACTTTCTGGCGAAGCTCATGAACATCATTGCCCTTCTGCGGAAGTTCACGGCCGTCAAAATATATCTTCCCTTCCTGAATCTTGTAGAGAGCGTTGAGATGCTGGACTAACGTTGACTTCCCTGAGCCTGTCCTTCCTATTATGGAGAGCCATTCGCCCGCGTAAATGTTCGCGTGAATGTCCTTGAGTGCGTATGCTTTGTCCTCGTACTTGAAGCCAAGCCCGTCAATCAGAAATTTCTCATGGCTCGTTGAACCGTGAGACACTTGAGCTTTCACTATAGGCCTGAATTTTGCGAGACCGTCAGGGAACTCGATTCCCTTAGCGTCGCAGTAACGTTTGACTTTGAGACTGTCGGGGACTGTGAAGCCCAAATCCTCCGCGTTGTCCCAGAAACTTTCGGTGTCGCCCTCCCAGATTATCTCGCCCTTCGACAGTACGATCACTCGCTGAATGTCGCTGAAACTTTCGGCTTCGAGCTGATGAGTAACCTGAATTATCGTCATTCCCTCAGCGTGAAGGTATCGCAAAACTTTCTCGACTTTCACTCTTCCGCGAGGGTCAAGCATGGCCGTAGGTTCATCGAGTATGAGGCACTTGACGTCAGCCGCAAGAATTCCGGCAAGCGCAAGCCTCTGTTTCTCGCCGCCAGACAAAGCCTCAACAGCTGCGTCCTTCTTGTGCATCATGTCCGAAGCAGAGAGTGCCATCTCAACACGAAGCTGTATCTCGTCGGAGGGAAGCCCCTGATTTTCCGGCGCAAAAGCAACGTCGTCCTCAACCATCGCCGCTACAATCTGGTTCTCCGGGTCTTGGAAAACCAGCCCGATTGTCTTGCGAAGTTCACGGAAGTCAATATCCTTGATGTCCGTTCCGTTGATGATAACGCTTCCTTCGGTAGGGTCAATTATTCCGCCCACGATTTTCGAGAGGGTGGATTTTCCGCTTCCGTTGTGC
>JAFRSL010000089.1 GCA_017427625.1 Synergistaceae bacterium
CCGTCGGGGAATGTGATTGTCCCGGTTTTGTAGCGTCCGTGAAGTGTGGACTTGCAGCCCGGTTCGTCCCACGACATAACGAGCTTCTCAGCGTCGCCCTCAACAGAAATGTCGATGTCAGTGTTCTTAACGCCCATTAGAATATCGCGCACAGTTCCGCCGACAAGGTAAGCCCTCATTCCGAGTTCGTGAGCCTTTGCGCCGACACGCCGGAGAAGTGAAAGCGTCTTCAGGCTGAATGACTCCTCCATTAAATGAGCGACATTCTCAACCCAAAGGAAGCCCGCCGAGTCTCTCTTTGTGTCCTCGCCCGCGAACTGCCCCGAATGGTAGAGTGCTTTCAACAAAATTGCGCGTGATAGAGTGCCGACGAGTTTCCCGTTTTCGTCAAGGACTGGCATTTTCTCGAAGCCGTAAGTCGCCATCATTCTGTGAGCCTCGTCGATTGATGCCTCGTTTGACAGGCTGATTATCCCCTGTGTCATGAAGTCAGAGATATTAGCCCTGTCGAGGCCGTGAAGGTGAGCTTTGTCGAGGTCCTTCCGCGTCATCATTCCTAAAACTTCACCGCTGTCACTGATCACAGGGAGGGATTTAACCCCGAAACGGAGCATTGTGCGGTAAGCCTCGTCAACTTTCGCTTCAATTCCTACGGCAATAACGGGTGATGTCATTATGTCTGAGACCTTCATCATCGGTGTGATCGCGCCCGCGAGACGGGATTCTATTTCAGAAAGGAGCTCTGTCGCGTCCCTGTTGTCGATGAGTGTTGCGCTTCCTGCCTGATAGTGCCCGCTTCCGCCATAGGGCGCGAGAAATTCCTTGACGTTGAGGATTCCTTCGGCGCTTCGGGCGATGATGTTGGTTTTCTTTCCGCCGTTGTTGACGACAGCGATCGTTACGTGAGAGTCGCAATATTCCTTGAGCCTGTTGACGAAGACAGAGAGTCCGCTGACGTAGTTCTCAGTTTCCGCCCATGTGAGGTAGACTTTTGCGCCGTTAATGTATATTTCCTTTGCGTTTTCAGCGAGAGTGTCGAGGAGCTTCTTGTCCTCTGATGACATATCGGTCTCAACCTGAGCCAATACCCCCGACAAGTCAGCACCTAATTCCCGCAAGTAGCTCACTGCCGCAATATCGCGCTCGGTCGTGGTCTCGTAGGTGAAAGCTCCTGTGTCGTCATAGATTCCGATCGCCAAGAGCGTGGCTTCCTCTGGTGTGATTTCTTTGCGTTCGAGTAGGAGGCGTTCGAGTATCATTGTTGTCGCCGCGCCGATGGGTTCGTAGACGAGTTTGTCCGCCGGAATGTCATCGGGAGTCGCGGGGTGGTGGTCGTAAACGAGGACCTCAACGACCTGCCTCCCTGCGAGTGCCGCGAAAGGTCCGATTCTTGCGCGTGAACGTGTGTCGGCAACTATCATGAGGGTAACTTCATCGAGGGGGATCTTCTTGGGCTTCATGAGGCGTGAGGCGAAGGGTCTGCCTTGCTTGGCCATGAAGTCGCGGACTTTTCGGGACATTGAGCCGGGAGGACAGATCACGGCATCGGGGTATAACTTCTGGATTGCTATCATGCTTGCTAGTGAGTCGAAATCTGTATTGAGGTGGCTTGTTATTAGTTGCATGGTCTGTATTCTCTCTTTTTATTGGAATTACAGAAATGATAGCGCAAAAAATATTTCAGTCAACGAAAAACTTCTGATTCGCTGCATCATCTTCGACGCGCAAGCTGAGCATATTGTAGAATAATATAATATTAACATCACGAGGAGTGATATTTATGGAAATGCTATATCCTGCAACGAACGAGAAAGGTGAGTATTATCTTTACGACGATGATGGGAAAGGGGTAACTAATCAGACCACATTGAGGGCACTTTCTGAGGGTTGGGAAACGATTAAGGCGTGGAGGAAGCGAATGGAGATGTTCGAGCAAGAATGAAAAACGCTGCCGATAAGCGGGCTATTCTTCCGCGTGAGACATCATACGCAAAGGATTTTCTGAGGGATTGGGAGAAGTTGGAGCGTTCTGGGAAGCATGATATGAACGTCGTTAAAGAGTGTATGATGCTGTTAATTGCGAATGATGCCCCTCTTTCTGCCGAATGGAAGGACCATCAGCTAAAGGGTGAACTTCGTGATATGAGAGAGTGCCACATAAAGGGCGACTTGGTGTTGGTATATCATACAGAGAAAACGGCGAGGCATGAACTGATAATGTTTTTCCGTATAGGTACTCACTCGGAAATATTCTAGAGCGTAAATATAACCCTCCGGCTAATCACCAGAGGGCTATCAAAACTTCTTCTTACGCTATTATTGCCTGAGCCTCTTCCTGAATCTTCTTGAGGTGTTCAGGGCTTACGAAACTTTCAGCATATAGCTTGCAGATGTTCTCCGTTCCTGACGGTCTCGCAGCAAACCAGCCGTTCGCAGTCGTAACCTTCAAGCCGCCGATTGATGCGTTGTTTCCCGGAGCTTTCGTGAACTTCGCCGTAATCTTGTCCCCAGCTAACGTGTCAGCCTTGATGTCATCAGGTGAAAGTTTACCCAATGCCGCTTTCTGTTCGGGCGTTGCCGGAGTGTCAATCCTCGCGTAGAAGCTAGTCCCGTACTTCGCCTTGATTTCGTCGTAATGCTGTGCCGGGTTCTTCCCTGTTACTGCCGTAATCTCGCACGCCAGCAAGTCCATGATTATGCCGTCCTTGTCGGTTGTCCAAACTGAGCCGTCTTTGCAGAGGAATGACGCACCTGCGCTCTCCTCGCCGCCGAAGCCCATTGAGCCGTCAAGAAGTCCGTCAACAAACCACTTGAAACCTACAGGAACTTCGCAGAGTTTGCGGCCGATTCCAGCAGTTACTCGGTCGATTATTGAGCTTGAGACTACAGTCTTGCCTACAGCAGCATCGCTCCTCCAGCCCTTCCTCGACGTGAAAAGATGCTGAACCGCAACCGCCAAATACGCATTCGGATTCATTAGGCCCTGAGGCGTTACGATTCCGTGACGGTCATAGTCGGTGTCGTTCCCGAACGCTATGTCGTAGTCGTCCTTCAGCTTGATTAGGTTGGCCATGGCCCACGGTGATGAGCAGTCCATTCTGATTTTGCCGTCGTGGTCGGGCGGCATGAATGAGAATGTCGGGTCAAGGTTAGGATTCACGACTTCGAGATTCTTGATGCCGTAGACTTCAGCGATTGGCTTCCAGTAGTATATTCCTGAACCGCCGAGAGGATCAGCACCAATCTTCAGGCCAGACTTCGCTATTGCCTCCATGTCAACAACACTAGCCAATGCTTTCACGTAAGGAAGAACGAAATCCTCGAAGTGAACGTTGTCCATCTTCACAGCTTTCTCGAAAGGAACACGCTTAATGCTCCCAACTCCCTGACGAATAAGCTCGTTTGCACGGTTCTGAATCTTGCTCGTGATTTCAGGGCTTGCAGGGCCTCCCGATGGCGGGTCGTACTTTATTCCGCCGTCTGTTGGAGGGTTGTGCGAGGGGGTGATGACCATTCCGTCAGCTGTCTTGTTTCCGGGCGTTCTGTTGTGAGCGAGAATTGCACGCGAGATTACGGGCGTCGGTGTCGGCGCAAAATCCTTCTGGAGTATCAGCTCGACTCCGTTTGCCGCCAATACCTCAACGCATGTCCTCATTGAAGGCTCGGAAAGAGCGTGAGTGTCAGCACCAAGATAGAGCGGGCCGGGAATGCCTTCAGCCGTTCGGTGCTCGTAGACAGCCTGAGCGATTGCGAGAATGTGTGCCTCGTTGAAGCTGTGGAGTGCCGATGATCCACGATGCCCTGATGTTCCGAACGCTACCTGTTGCGTCTTGTCATCAGGATTAGGGGCGAGCGTGTAGTAATCACTGATTAGTGAGGGGATATTTACGATTTTCTTCTCCTGCATTGATTAAAATCCTCCGTTCCTTGTCATCGTTATTATTTTGGAATGAGAGAATTATAGTTACTCGATGTGAAAATATCAATGCTCCGAGTTTTACAGTATAAACTGCTGGCGTACTACACACCTCTATCAAGTCCGCATTTTATTGCATTCCTGACTACTTTTCCTGCAGTGAAGAGGTTGAACATTTTACAGACGAAACCTTTACTTCGTCTAACCCCATATATTCAGTTGTCAAAAAACTGGTTTACTTCATTCGATGTCTTGTTCGTCGTCTCTGTTCAGAACTATATGATTCATCGAACGTGCGGCATATTACCACATGTTTAAGTCAAAAACAAGGATAAAGCCCTAATTACCCCAGAATGTTATACCTCTTTCAGTTTCCTCGTAAAATTCTATGACACGCTGAATTTCGGGAATATACTTCGCTTTCGTATTTACTGCCTCTCTCAATCTTTCAGAAAATACTGCGTTCTTGTCATAAAGAAATCTGTAGAAACGGTAGATCTTCTTTATCGTCTCCGGCAAAAATCCTCCGCGCTGTAGCCCTACTTTGTTCAAGCCTGTCAATCTCAATGGCTCTCCTGATGCAAGCGTGTAATGCGGAACATCTTTCGAGACGCGGTATAGTCCGCCGATCATGCAGTACTCGCCGATTCTAACGAACTGATGAACTCCCGCCATTCCTCCGAAGACTGTGTGGCTTCCAACATGTGCGAATCCTGAAAGGCCAACTTTGTTCGCAACCGTTACGCTGTCGCCGATTTGAACGTTGTGGGCAAAGTGTACCCCTTCCATGATGAAGCAGTCATTTCCGACGGTTGTTGAATTTCCCTCGCCTGTTGCGCGGTTTATGGTTACGTTCTCGCGGATTAGGTTGTTGTTGCCGATTTTGACGTAGGAGGTCTCGCCCTTGTAGCCATGATCCTGAGGGTCTCCGCCTATTGCCGTGTGCTCGCAAATCTTGCAGCCCTCGCCTATCGTTACATTGTCATGAACGCTCACGAACGCGACAAGCTCAGTCCCCGCTCCGATCTTAACCTTGTCTGAAACGTAGCAGAACGGCCCAATCTTAACGCCGTCAGCAATTTCTGCTTTTGTCGATACTACTGATGATGGGTGAACAAAGACGCTCAATTTTCGTCCTCCTGCGGTTTAGCCAGCGTGTCAGCAATTATCGTCAGGAACTCAGCCTCAGCGACAACTTCATCGTCAACATATGCTTTTGCTTTTGCCTTTGCCGAATTGCTCCGTACATTAGTGAGTTCAGCTTTTGTTACCAGCTTGTCGCCCGGACGGACGGGTTTGCGGAAACGTACCTTGTCCATTCCCGTGAGAAAAGCTATCTTGTTGCCCTGCTCAATTCCGAGCTTGATGCCAAGTAAAACGCTCGCGACCTGCCCCATGCTCTCGACGATTAACACGCCCGGCATTGTCGGGTCTCCGGGAAAATGTCCCTGAAAGAACGGCTCGTTGAATGTTACATTCTTGTAGCCCGTTACGTGCATGTCGTCATATTCCGTTATCCTGTCAACCATCAAGAACGGGTAACGGTGCTTCAGCGTCTTCATAATTCCGAATATGTCAATCTCTGGCAATCTCTGTATCTCCCTTCAGTCTTTCTGTGAGTTTCAAATGTAATTCATGGCCTGCCCTCATCGCTATAATGTGGGCGTTCAACGGTCTTCCGAGCGATGATAGGTCGCCGATTAAATCAAGAACTTTGTGGCGAACAAACTCATCTGGCCAGCGTAATCCTTTCTTTGCGTGTATCGTCTTGCCTATCACTATAGCGTTGTCGAGAGTTCCACCAAGTGCCATTCCGTGTGAACGCAGGTACTCTATGTCACGTTCCAGCGCAAACGTCCTAGCTTCTGATATTTCAAAAACGTAATGCCCTGGAGTATGAGTGTAATCGTAGACTTGTGCCCCGACATTCTCATATTCAACCGTGTACGTTATGTGAAGATTATCACACGGGAACGCCGCAACGAATCTCTTCCTGTCTTCGTTCGACACTATGACGGGTTCGCGGACTTCTAGGCTTGGGACTTCATGGCCGTCTTCGTCGCTATTGGATAGTATTTCACCGATGAGAAAATTCGAACAGCCATCAAGCGCTGGCATCTCCCCTCCGTCAACATTCACTCGAACTCCCGAATATATCTCCATCCCATATAACGCAGACAGTACGTGTTCGCATGTCCGAATCTCAGAACCGTCCGGGAAAATATAATCCGAGCCGCGATTCGTTCCCTTCGTCCTCAACTCCCGCAAAGGTACTCCATTCATAATGACTTCAGGAGCATCGCAGGGTTCGATCGTAAGCACACACTCCTTGCCGCTGTGGAGCCCTACTCCCTCAACTCTTATTATCCCGTTTAAGTGCCTCATTTTTGCAGCTCGTTTACTTTCTTCTCAAGAACATGAATCCTCTTAACGAGCAGAGGCAAGTCAGCAGCTAATACCAATGCCCTCTTAGCGTCGTTGTGATTTCTTGCGGGGAAGCCTGAGACTATCGAGTTCGCGGGGACATCGTTCGTGATTCCTGAGCGTCCGGCAATGACCGTGTTTGCGCCAATTCTAACGTGGTCGGTTATTCCAGCCTGTACAGCGACGGTAACGTTGTCCTCAAGGATACTGCTTCCTGCGATTCCTGACATTGAGCAGATTATGCAGTTGCGCCCGATTTTGACGTTGTGTCCGACCTGAACCTGATTGTCGATTTTCGTTCCCGAACCTATCTCTGTGTCGCTCATTGTTCCTCTGTCGATGGTTGTGCAAGCTCCGATTTCAACGTCATCACCGATTTTCACGCCGCCAACTTGCGGGATTTTCACGAGGCCGTCAGGTGTTCGCTCAAAACCGAAACCGTCCGCGCCTATGACTGCTCCCGAATGTATCAGGCAATTTCGGCCGACATGAACGTTCCGGACTAACACAGCGTGAGGCTCAATCACAGTACCTTCACCGACCTCACAGCCCTCTCCGACGTATGCGAACGCGGAAACTCTTGCTTTGGGTGAGACTTTTGCTGACGGTGATACTTCGGCTTTGGGGTCAATGCCTGTTACTGAGAGTTCTTCGGCAAAAAGCGCAAGAACTTCGCCCAATCTTGCGCGGGCATTCTCACATATAAGGCCGTCCCTTTGGCTTGCTTCGTCGGAAAAATATTCTTCCTTTGCGATAACTGCGATTGATGGATCAAGTTTCCGGATTACTCCCCTGTCCCAAACTACGCATATGTGTGAAGGATTAGGGTCTTCTGGTGATGCTACTCCCAAGATCTCGCGCTCTGGGTTTCCTGACACTTTCAGGCTCAATCTCTTGGCCATTTCTGACAGCTTCATTATGTTTCAATCATTTTCCTCTCTATATGATTTTATATTTTGTATTATACGATACTGAGTTAGTTTCGTTGTGAATTTTTTTGCGCGAACGTGCTTTTTCTTCGTGAAGTGTCTTACTGTCAGCTGAACGGTAGACGTAACTCGCACTGGTGGCAGCGAATGCCGGAAAGTCCGTGCAGACAATCAGCGCGAACGCCAGCAGAAAAATTATTTTGCATCATGAATTTCCCTCTGAATGCTGAAAGAACTTCATCACCATTCTTCTTCTCCGTCTTCCCCGTTCTCATGATTGTAGTAGTACATTCGACTGACTCTTCCGTCCTCAATCGTGAATCTGAAAATGCAAGCATCGATTAATTCATCTGCATCTTCATCATAACCATAAAGGAAAAACTCGTATTCCCATAGAGTGTCGCTTTCGTTCTTGGGGTCGCCTAATTCTCGGCGCAATTTGCCCGTGCTGTCTCCGATACGGATATTGCCGAAAGTTTTGCTCCCGCTTTTGACTTCGAGACTTTTCAGGCAGCCCATTCTTTCCTCGACTGTATCCCAGTACAAGGCTCTGTAGTCTCCCCAATCTCCGATGACGAAAGGGAAGCCGGTTTCACTGTCCCTGCGCGTGATTCTTCCAGATTTGCCCGATAAAGCTGACATCTTCTCAGGAGTCGGGCCGTAAGTCAGCCGAATGTCCGTCAGGAGTTTTGCGCCTTCACTGCGCTGAAATTCCTGCCTGTACGCTGGAACGATGTATTTCCCGAAAACGTATGCTTCGCCCTCACCTGTCGGGTTATCTACTTCATGTAACCCGCAAGGAAACTCGCTACTCAGTCGTGAAACGTTTGGCCATTTCGGCTGTGGGCACTCGCAATACTAACTGGCTTAGGCTATAAGCTTAGGTCAAAACGGGCGAAAGTCAGCCGTCCGATGATGTCTGACCTACGAGGGAGCGTTAGCGTTTGAACCTCGCATCTGATAAAGATCGGTAAAGGTATGGACAAGCTTGCGACTTCAGTCGTGAGTAGTTGACACTAGACATCCTTTCAATGTAATAAGCAAAAGAGGGCAGTTTGAACATGCCCCCTTAAGTTTTGTCTTACTTCCTCTTGATTGCTCCCCTAAGTTTTGCGATTGCGTCAAACCCTGCCTTGTCGTAGGCCGTATTGATGACAAGCACGTAGACTTTTCCGTCTGAACCTAAACTTGCTGCGTTCAGCCAGCCGTCTTCCTCGTAGGAAAATGTGTAGGTTGAGTCTTCTTTCTTGAGGTCTTTGGCGTTGTATTCCTTCGCGTAGAACTCTGCGAGGTCGTCAGCTTCCCAGCCGTCAAGGTCTGCAATCTCAACATACATTGACGCGCTTTCATCGTCCTTTTCAACCCAGACTGATGTCTCGTCAATCTCGTAGCCGTTCCAGCCGCCGGGAACTTCTCCGAACATTACAGACCATGAAGCTGAGTTGTCATTCTTGACGAAGTAGACAGTCTCTCCCTGCGGTACTGCTGTCCAGCCATCAATCACATCAAATCCTGTACTGTTGCCAGAGCGCATGATGCCATCAATACAATAGCTGCCGCAATTATCTTTACTGCTGAACGTTTCATTATGAACGCGCCTCTTTGAGTGAACGTTATATTACCTGCTGAGTCTCTCAAGCCGTCTGAGAACATGTGTACCTCTGAGAGACCTGTTTTCCCATGCGTAATCTACTGCCCGTTTGCCGTCATCGTTACGAGTCCTTACGTTTGCTCCGGCATCAAGCAGGATTTCTGCCGCATCTTCACAGCCATGTATCACAGCTATCATCAGCGCGGTACTGCCCTCATTGTTCTTAGCGTCTATGTCCGCGCCGGCTTTCAGCAAAACGTCAAGTGCCCCGGCATGATTCCTCTCCGCAGCATACATCAGCGCAGTCATGCCGTACTTGTTCCTTGCGTCTACATCAGAGCCGGATCTCAGCAAACTTCTGACTGTTTGAGTGTCGCCTTTTACTGCCGCAAGAATCAGTGCTGTATTGTCGTTGTAGTATCTGGGTTCTACATCACTGAACATCTGAGTTTCCCATTCTTTGAGTTCCCTCACTCGGTCATACGTCGCATTGGCGTAGGCCACATCTTTTGAGGCACCGTTCCTCATGTACCTTCTTGCGGCTCTGTCTCTGCCTGACCGTATCCATTCGAGTTGTTCGTCCCTTAGTTCCTCGAATGCTGACCTCTCGAAGCGGGTTACTTGGTCTTCGATCCTGTGCCAC
>JAFRSL010000008.1 GCA_017427625.1 Synergistaceae bacterium
AATACTTCCCTGAAACGTCCTGAAGTCCCGGAATGAATTTCATCTCGAGATTGCGAACGTCAGCGTCGGCCTTGAATGTCGAGTCTGTGAGATTTGCAGTAGCGTTGAGAGTTGCCGAGCCATTCGGGAGAGTTGCCCTCGCGTTGTTGACAGTGAGAATGTTGTTGCGGAATGTTACGGGGATCTCAGCGTTGCCGATGTTGATGCCCGTATAGCCAGCGTTCTGCGCCGTGAGTAATGCGTCGGCGGTTATCGTCTTCGTGTCGTAGAAGTTCCCGGAAGCATCAGCCTTTAGCGAGTACGTACCCTTGAGCTGTTTCAACTGAGGAATGAATCGGAGGTCGAGATTCTTAGCGTCAGCATTGGCCGAAAATTTCCCGTCAGCAATATTCGCTTCAGCCTTGAGATTCGCCGAACTTCCCGGAAATCTTATGCTCGCGTCCGAGATTTTCACAACACCTCCGGCCATGCTTATGGGAATGTCTGCGTTACCCTTGCTCACACCTGCATAGCCAGCGTTACGAGCCGTGAGAAGCGCGTCTGCCATTATGGATTTGATGTCGTCGAAATTTCCTGATGCTGTGGCTTTGAGGTTGTATGAGCCTGAAACGTCCTTCAGCATTGGAACGACACGAGGCTCAATGTTGTTTGCGTCAGCCTTTGCAGAGAACTCTCCGCTCTTTGTGTCAGCTTTCCCCGAAGCGATGATCCTTCCCCGACCGAAATTCGCCGTAAAGCCCTCAAGCTCCGCCGTACCGTTCATGACATCGTAATTCGCGTCAGCATTAAGCCCCGTAAGATTCACTCCAAACGCGCCTACCCTCTCGGAGTTCACATTTGCGTTGACGTTGAGGGTCTCTGAGATTTTCGCCCTCGCCGAGATTTTGCCGACTGGATTCTCAATGACCCCCGAAAGCTGAGGGATTGCCCTTACGAGCGAAGGAAGGTCAAGATTCACGATTGATACTACGAGACCTTCAGGCTTTACGTTGCCTTTATCGTCCGTAACAGCCCCGCCCCTTGCGAAGATTTTTCCGCCGAATGCCTTTCCTCCGAGCGAAATCTGAGGGATCGTGTCAGGTTTGAGGTTTGCGTTCATGCTGAGGCTTTCGACAGCGTTGATGCCCATTGCCGAGACCCCGGGAATATCAGCCTTAACGCTTGCCCTCGTCCTCCTGAATACGTCCTCCATAATGTCATCGGTAATCTGGGTGTCAACGTCGAAGTTCACGTAGCCCCGCTCACCTTTGAGCGCCATGTCAGGAGCGAGCATTGCCCCGATTTCTGTGAGTGAGATGTTCTTGCCCTCACCTTTCGCCGAGAACTTCATGGCCGAGATGTCGCCGGAAGCATTGAGCGTGAAGCCGGCAGCCTTTGTGTTTAGAGCAGCGTTATCGAGCGTGAAAATCCTTGAGCCGTCCCACGTGAATGGAAGACGGAAGTTCAGCGGTATCTCCATGACTTCAGCGCGCGGCATTGAGAGGACTCCCGAAGCCGAGATTGCGCCGTCATCATCGTTGGCCTTTGCGGAAATCTTCGCGTCGATCCTTCCGTTTGCCTTGAGGTCTGAAGGTGCGAACTGTGCGAAGTCCTCAAGACTCAACGCCGTGAGGAACAATTTTGCGTCGAGGGGCTGAATCTTCCCCGTGAATTTCCCTGTTCCCTTTGAACCTATGCGAATGTCAGAGGAGATCACTTCTGCTGACGGGAGATTGACATCTGCGTTTGCGAGAAGGGGGAGGATCCTGTCGCGTGAGACTAATAGCGCGTCAAGAAGGAATTTCCCGGCCTCGTTGAGAGTGAGAGCATCAAGTTCGAGGTCTGCATACGGACTCCCGAAGTGTACATCACGCACTGATATGTTCGAGGGATTCAGCTTCAGGTCGAAAGGCTTTGTGATGGGTTCGGCTTTGTCCTCTGATGATGCTGGGAAAAGCTTGGCGATTTTCATCACGCTGTCGAGGTCTGTGCTTACTCCCCGAACGTTCAGCGACTTTATGAAGGGAAGGCCGTCCATTCCTGAGAGGACCAAATCCCAATCGGGGCTTACTGAGGCTTGATTGAGGACAGCCAGAGTCTCATCGCCGGAAATCACTCTCAGGCCGTCAACCGAGTAGCCGTTCCTGAGTGAGCCTGTGATGTTTTGGACTTCGATTCTTGCGGGGTGAAGAAAGAAAGTCCCGCCACGTTCAGCAAGGGGCTTTACCAGCCATGAGCCGGTGTCAAACCAGAAGAGAGCAGCTCCTGCCGCGATAGTAATCAATGATATGTATATGAGATATTTTATGAGTGAACCTACAAAACGCACGTTGATTTTCACTTCCCTCTAAAATTTTTACTTGACATATTATAGTTGAAAAAAATACTCCCCCGCGATTTCTCACAAGGGAGCATTAGGATTTGCAGGTTATTTCACTTTTGCATGGAGATATTTTTCGGGAATCTCAACTTCAGCAAGTCCGAGATAGCCTTTCCCGAAGATGTAGATATCCTGATTCAGAAGGATGAAACGATTGTTCTTCATTCCTGTTCCTGCATCGACATAATAGCTTGCTCCCCATTTTGCGCCGGGTGAAAATTCGCTGAATACATCTCTCATCTCCTGAAGAGCCTTGAGTGTTCCGAGTTTTTGCGAGACAGTACCTTCGACGTAACGCTTGCCGTATTCTATAAGTGCTGCGCTTGCAGAATAGCCCCATGAGTAAGCCCACGTTCCCATTCTTCCGCCGCCGCCGGCTTTAATTACGGCATCTTCGATCTTCTTCAGAATTGCAGGCCAGTTTCCTTTTTCCTCCGAAAGATCTATCCCTAAAGCTCCAGGATAACCCATTAACGGCGAAGGTGATGCAGCTACTACGAAGTAACCTCCGAGATTTGCAACCTGACGAATCAATGGCTCTGTCTGTCCGTCATTTGTACAGAAAAACTCAGCGTCCTTGCCATACTTCTCAATCCATACCGGAACGTTCTCAAGGATAAACTGCTGTGCCCCTGCCATTCCAACATCGCCTATTGGGTCTGGTGCTGTCTCGAAAACAAACTTAATCCCCAAATCCTCACAGACTTTCTCCATTATTACACGGCGGAGACCGAGTGTCTCATAGCTCATATGACGAGGGAATGAGATGTGTACGAACGTCTTTGCGCCCATCTTCTTCGCGCCGAGGGGAATCGTGTAGCCTCTTGCGATATTATCAGGGTCTACCGAAATGTCCGCAATCTCTGAAATCACACCGGGATCTTCATGAGGCGAACCAGCTATGAGGAGAATGTCGTTCCTCCTTTCACGTATCCTTCTGAAAGCTTCTGCTGTTCCCGGTACTGCCTGATTTACGACTATGACTTTCATGAGAGGGTCGTCAGCTAGCCCAAGAAGCTGGCTGATTGTGGTCTCCTGTTCCGAAGAGAAGTTATCGGGATACGTTACGTGAGTGATCATTCCGCCATGTGAAGTATCGCCATACCTTTCTATCATGACCTCCGCGCCTCGAAGATCATCCTCGCTCTGTGAGACTGTACCCGTCATAACCCCGATATGGAAAGGAGCTGACTCAGCATTTACTATTCCCGCAAGAACAATCGTACACGTAAGAATTAGCGTTAATGTGAATTTCAAAACGAACTGCCTCCTTGTTTTATAAATCATAACATATTCTGTCTCAAAACAAGAACACTTTTATGAATTGCTTTGCATAGTATAATCTTTTGCGACACAGCGAACAAGATAGTGTATGAGCTTTTTGTTCAACTTCATTCTTTCGAAAAAATATAAATGGGGGGTAATCAATATTTCACCTGTATTAGAAACAGCCTCGCCTATTAAGGAGGAGGCCACGAAGAAGAAAACATCAAGAGCAGCGGCCAAGAAGTCATCATCAGCCGCCAAGAAAACGACCGCTAAATCCACGAAAACCACAAAGTCAGGGGCGGCCAAAAAGTCATCGTCAGCCGCAAAGAAAGCTCCAGCAAAATCCTCCGCTGATGGCCGCACTCTCATCATCGTTGAGTCGCCGTCGAAAGCAGCTACACTCTCTGGAATGCTCGGGAAATCTTATGTCGTCAAATCCAGCAAGGGACACATGAAAGACTTGCCCAAAAGCCGCCTTGCCATAGACATTGAGCATGGCTTCACGCCCGAATATATCCTCGTAAAAGGGAAAGCCGCCCTCAAGAACGAACTCCTTAAACTCGCCTCAACCGCAAAGAATGTTCTTCTTGCCTCAGACCCTGACCGCGAGGGTGAAGCTATTGCGTGGCATCTTGCCGATATTCTCGGGGTGAACTTGTCGGAAAAATGCCGCGTAAGATTCTACGAAATCACCGAGAACGCCGTTAAAGCTGCCGTTAAGAACCCTGATTATATCGACATCAATAAGGTTGACGCACAGCAGGCCCGGCGCATTCTTGACCGCCTTGTGGGGTACACTTTGAGTCCGCTCCTATGGAAGAAGATTCGTTACGGACTTTCTGCAGGAAGGGTTCAGTCTGTCGCACTCAACATAATCTGTGAACGTGAGCGCGAGATTATGGCGTTCATTCCTGACCCGTATTACGTCATCACAGCCCTTGCCGAAAACAACGGAAGGCACTACGAGTTACGAGCCTGCAAGCTTGACGGCAAGTCCCTCCTCAAGAACACTCTCCCTCTCCTCATCAACACTCCCGAGAAAGCTGAGGAGATCATCGCGGAGATTAAGGCCAATGAGATCGTTGTTACCGAGTTCAAGTCGAAGAACAGCGCACATTCAGCACCCGCACCGTTCAGGACGAGCACGCTTCAGCAGGAGGCTTCACGTAAACTCAGCTTCGTACCAGCCCATACCATGAGGATTGCTCAGGCACTCTACGAGGGTCTCAACGTTCCTGGACGGGGTCATATCGGTCTCATAACGTACATGCGAACCGACAGCCTCAGAATTTCCGACGAGGCAATATCATCGTGCCGTGAATATATTTCCGAAAATTACAGCAAAGACTACCTTCCGAAATCTCCGAACGTCTACGGCTCATCAAGCAAGGCAAAAATTCAGGACGCCCACGAAGCGATCCGCCCAACCGACATCACGTTAACGCCCGAATCCCTGAAGGACTCACTCACTCCCGAACAGCTCAAACTCTACACGCTAATATGGAGACGTTTCACCGCAAGCCAGATGACCCCCGCAGTAACGGCGAAGTCAACACTGAAAGCCGAAGCAGGACGTGTTACGCTGAAGCAGGAAGGTGAGACATTGTTTTTCGACGGCTGGAGCATTCTTTGGCCGCTTGAACTCAAGGGCAGTGAGCTTGCGAAAATTGACGCGGGCGAAATCTTGACTCTCAATGATGTTCAGAACGAGAAGAAGTTCACCAAGCCGCTGGCAAGATACTCAGAGGCAGGGTTGATCAAGACGCTTGAGGAGAACGGGGTGGGTCGTCCGTCAACGTATGCGACGATTGCTGGGACGCTTGAATCACGGGGTTACATTGAGAAGAACGAGGAGAAGAGATTTTACCCGACGGGACTGGGATTGACGGTTGACGAGTTTTTGGCGCGATATTTCAACAGGAAGGATTTGTCGTCGATTGTTGATGCGGGGTTTACGGCGCAGATGGAGAAGGAGCTTGACGAGGTTGAGGAGGCAATCAGGGGATGGCTTGATGTTGTGGGGGAGTTTTGGGGGGAATTTTCGGTTACATTGAGGGAGGCTGAGGATGCGCCTAGGGTGTCATTGCCTGGTCCTGAGTCCATAGGCGAGAGCTGCCCTGAATGCGGCCATGACCTCGTGAAGAAGCGCGGACGTTTCGGCGAGTTTATAGCCTGCTCGAATTACCCTGAGTGCAAGTACACGAGGCCGATATTGGCGAAAATAGGTGTTACTTGTCCGAAGTGTGGGGAGGGTGAGATCGTGAAGCGAAAGAGCAAGAAGGGCCGTTCATTCTACGGATGTTCGCGCTATCCTGAGTGCGATTACGTTGCGTGGAACCGTCCGGCGGGCGAGAAGTGTCCTGAGTGCGGAGAGGATTTGTACCGCAGAGGCTCGACGGTATTCTGCGCAAAATGCAAGTACAAGGCTGAAGCTGAGTCTGCTGTGGGTGAATAGAGACAATATTATGATTGATATTCTTTTCGGCGCAATAATAATCGCGGGAATATATTTCGCGCTCAAGTACATTCACCGCGAAAGGCACTGTAACCACAACTGCAGCGAATGCCGGCATCCCTGTCACACAAGAACGTGATATTATTTGCGGGTTAATTACGAGAAGGGAGATATTCACATGAAGGTAATACTCAAGTCAGACGTAAGCAAGCTCGGAAAGGCAGGCTCACTTATTGACGTTAGCGACGGACACGCGCGGAACTTCCTCATTCCCAAAGGTCTC
>JAFRSL010000090.1 GCA_017427625.1 Synergistaceae bacterium
GCGATAAAGGCGCAGAGATGGTACTTCTTCAAGAACAACAAGTATATCCTCATGGACAAGCTGACCGGGCTTCTGTGGGCTAATCTGGATTACTTCAACTATAAGGACGGCACTATAGGAAACTTTGACGAAGTAAGCAGGATAACTGAATGGGCAGTTCCGAGACCGGCAGAAATGATACGCATAGTTGAAGATGCAAGGTTTCCGTTCAAATCTGGGGCACGTCGTATCAAGAGCAATGACAGAGCATATTGGAAAATATCAACCAGCAACGACATACGCAAAGCAACAGGAGACATAAGTTTAGACACTTGGAACACTGACTCAAACCCGACAGGCTGTCTTATTCCCTGCAACCGCTCACTCCTCGCTGACAAAACAACCTACGCGCAGGACGTTGACCCGAATAACAAAATCTACTCCGAAACCGAACGCCTCCAATTCACCCTTGACCTTTTCACGCAAAATGACCTCTGGCCAATCTTCAATGACGACGAAATCACACAGCTTTACGGCAAAATCTACATCGACAAGCCCGCACTCTTGGGAAAACTTCAGGAACTCAACGAGCAGATCGCCCCGCTAATGACCACCCGCATACTCTCGTCCGAGTTCGACTACACAGCAATGCTAGCACAGTATGACCTCCCAGCCGTAAATTCCTCAGTCATAAAATACTTCGAGGCCCTAAAGAAATGGACTGATGACCTCATGGCCATGATTGAGGATTTCGAGCGCGAGAAGGACGACACAATACGGCAGTTCGGCGTTATAACCCTCAAGCTCTCCAAGAAGTACGAGGACAGCCCCGCCCTTTCACGTGATGAGAATAACCTCATGCGCGAACGTCTTGCGTTCTTCCTCCGAAAACTCTCGCTCGGAATGAACACCGTAAAGGCAAAAATCCTCGCCGTTAAGAAGCAGGCTCTCGAACTTGAGGATAGGATAGACAGCGCTGACAGCATCACGGAACTTGCCGCAATTCAGGACGAACGACGCGCAACCTTCCCACTAATCGCTGAGAACACGGCCAGAATTATCCGCAATGCCCTCTTGAAGATTGAGTATTTCGAGGCTCACAGGGATTTCGTCATGAATGCTGTCAAAATTCTCACTGAGTGGACGGAAGATTACAGGGTCTTCAAGACAACGCTTATCGGTCAGCTGAAGGACTCCTGCGTTAAGGATACTATTGACGCGCGTATATGGGACTCATGGTGCAACGAATGGCAGTCTCTGAGGCTTGAGATTGAGGGGAAATTGCAGCCTGTTCTTGAACGCGGGCTTAACGGCGATGTTCCTGTGAACGCTGAGGACGGTAAATCAGTGCCGGAGGAGATTGTCGCTGTGCTTGCTGAATACAAATCTGACGTTGATAAATTCTTCCTTGACGAGAGGAAGGGCATACATCAGGAATTTGCGTTCATGCCGGGCGGAAGTCTTCAGGAGAAATTCAAGGCTGAAAGTATGCTTTACAAGCTGACATCGAAGTTTCAGGGAGCTTTGCAGAAGATAATATTTTCGTGTACTTCGTCGGCTGACAGGATATTTATTCTGAACTGGGCTGACTCGCTTCTTGACCTCCGAATTGACGGAATAATCTCGTTTGTTGCTGACAACGGACTTGATAAGGTGTCGGCTGAAATTCTCGATGGTTTCTCGGCATTGAGACAGAAGAATTACGATGTATATTTGTCGGACGCGGGGGCATACAGCGAGGAGCTATCGAGGCGCGAGAAGGAATATAACTCGCTGATGTTCAGAATGCGCAAGGATATTGCAGAACAGGGGGAGCAATAATGGGACTTTTTTCGGGACTAGCATCATTCTGCACAAACGCGGTGAACACGGTAAAATCATTCTTCAAGAGCAGCGGCCCGGCACTCACCAGC
The DNA here is from genome assembly GCA_017427625.1 of Synergistaceae bacterium. Taxonomy (GTDB): domain Bacteria; phylum Synergistota; class Synergistia; order Synergistales; family Aminobacteriaceae; genus JAFUXM01. Next base: position 1,893 of record JAFRSL010000090.1, read on the forward strand.
GCGGTTGCGTCATACAGCGGCGGAGGTTCGTCAAGCTACCACACTTACACCAGCCACAGCACAACTTCAACGACATACGACCCTGACCGAGTGAAGGCGGCTCAGCTCGAAAAGGAGAAGGCCGAAATAGAGTCGTCATCACAAATCAAACTTGCCGGAATGGAGAAGGAACGCCTCGAATACATGAAGCAGGCGCAACTTGACATAATACAGGCGCAGACCGAGAGCCGAATAGCACAGGAGCGGGCGAGGGCAGAAGGTTTCGTGAAGATAGCTGAGGCAGTAACGGAGATGCAGGAGAGATTGAACGTCATAGCCGAGAGACGGATAGCGATAATTGAGCGCGGAACTTTGCAGGCTGTCAGGGAAGCTGAGGAGTTTTACGCGGAACTTACACGGGCGATTCAGGAGGAGAATGACAGGTACACGGCGGAGAAGTTGCCGGCATTGCTTGAGATTCTGGGACGCTATGAGGCTGGGAGTTCTGCACACACTCTGTACTTCAAGAAGATTGACGAGGACATAACGCTTCAGGCAACTCACACTACAAGGCAGCTTGAGTCTGTGATAAAGCGTCAGGAGAGAATGATTGACGAGATAATGGCGGCAAAAGGGAAGATTACGGAGCAGACGGGGAATATTACTGCTGGAATGCTTGAGGCCATGCGCGAAAAATTAGAGAGTATTGATGTTCCTAATTTGCCGGAGATGAAGGAGATTCCTGCGCTGCCGAGCTGATGTGTCAACAAAAAAATCCCTCCCCCAAAATCTCAGAGGAGGGACAAACATTTTAACCTCCCAAATACGCCGCCCTAACCTTCGGATTATTCAGCAATTCC
>JAFRSL010000091.1 GCA_017427625.1 Synergistaceae bacterium
CGTGCCTGATAGCGTACTGCCTCGATATTCTCCGTTGCCATGTCGTAGAGGGACTCGTATTCCTTCATGAGAACGTCAACTTCTGACTCTGTTACGGCGTTCATGACATCGACAAGCTCACCGACCGGCCATGTGTTGACCTGCCAGCCGAGTTTTGCCTGAACTTCCACTTTGTCGCCCTCTGTAACAGCAACCTCCCTCATGTTGTCGCCGAAACGCATGACCTTCAATGACTTCGAGAACTCCGCAGCAGCCGCGCTCCTCATCCAACGTCCGAGTCTTTCCTGAACGTCAGCGTCTTGCCAGTATCCAGCGATGACCTTGCGGGGTGCTCTGAGCCTTGCGCCGATGAAGCCGTGCTCCCTGTCTCCGTGTGCGGCCTGATTGAGGTTCATGAAGTCCATGTCGATCTCGTCGTTAGGGATTTCGCGGTTGTACTGAGTTGCGAAATGACACCATGCTTTCTGGAGGCTTGCGAGTCCGTTAATCCACATTTTTGACGGGCTGAAGGTGTGGCACCACGTGATGATTCCGGCGCACTTTGGGCTGTAGTTTGCTTCGCGGATTACGTCGGTGATCTCCTGATTGGTCTTTGCCGTAACTTTGTAGGTAACTTTGCAGGGGAGATTGCCTGAAGCGTTGAGGGTGTCGGCCATTTCCTGCGCTCTCTTTGCGACTGTCTCAAGGACTTCAGGGCCATAGAGGTACTGACTTCCTACGACGAACCAGAACTCATAATCTTTAAGGTTCATGATGAATATCTGCTCCTTCCGAAAATGTATATTATTGCGAATGACAATAGTATACAGCGTTTAGAGAATATTTTGTGCACTGAATTAGGAGAAGAACCGCCCCACTGTGTTAACCACACTGCCTATTGTGCTGCGGACAGATATGGAGCTTGCTCTGTCCAAGCGGCTCAAGGCTTCCGTTCCCTCAAGTTTTTTGTTTTCCCTCGCGAAGTCTATAGCGCGGTCTGACAACACTATGTCATTTTCACCCTTATATTCGACCTCGACATTAGCCCCTGCGTCCAAGATAAGCGATAATACTTTAGGCCCCGCTTTTTTGGCCGCGTACATGAGAACAGTCATTCCGATGTTATCCTTAACATTGACATCAGCATGGTGCTTCAGGAGAAGCTTCACTGTTTCAGTGTTATCGTTATATGCCGCTAACATCAAAGCCGTCCAGCCGTCACTTTCTCTGGTGTCAACATAGGCACCGTGCAGCAGGAGAATTTCTGCAACTTCAGCGTAACCTTGCCTTGCTGCATACATTAAGCCCGTAAAGCCGTTTTTATCCTCAGCATCGACATTTGCTCCGCCCATTAAGGCTCTTTCGACTTCCTCAGCATCTCCAGACTTGCACAATTCCAGAAATTCCTCGTCATCTACCCATTCAGTCCCTGAACTGTAATCTTCATCATCGTCATCCGTACTGCGGACAGATACAGAGCTTGCTCTCTCTAAGCGGCTCAAGGCTTCCGTTCCCTCAAGCTTTTCGTTTTCTCTCGCGAAGTCTATAGCGCGGTATGACTGTATTTCATCTTCATCCCTATATTCGATTTCGACATTGGCCCCGGCCTCCAAGAGAAGCGACAATACTTTAGGCCCTGCATTTTTTGCCGCGTACATGAGGACAGTCACTCCTGTGTTATCCCTAGCGTTGACATCCGCATGGTGTTTCAGGAGAATCTTTACTGTCTCAGCGTAATCGTTACATGCCGCATATATTAAGCCTGTCCAACCGTCTTCGTCCTCAGCGTCGACATTTGCACCGCTCTTTAAGGCACGTTCAACTTCTTCAGCGTCTCCAGACATGCACAACATCAGAAATTTCTCGTCATCTACCCATTCAGTCTCTGAATCTTCATCGTCATCTGTATCGCGGCTTACTCTCTCTAAGCGGCTTAAGGCTTCCGTTCCCTTCAGTTTGTCGTTTAGCCTCGCTAAATCTAAAGCGCGGTCTGACTTATATTCGACCTCGACATTAGCCCCTGCGTCCAATAGAAGCGATAGTACTTTGGGCCCAGCATTTTCTGCTGCGTACATGAGGACAGTCTTTCCTATGTTGTTCTTAGCATTGACATTTGCATGGTGCTTCAGGAGAAGTTTTACTGTTTCCACCTTATCGTTATATACCGCAAACATCAAAGCCGTCCAGCCCTTATTATTCTTAGCGTTAATATCCGCGCCATACAACAAGAGAAATTCTGCAACTTCTAATTGGCCTCTTATTGCCGCATACATTAAGCCTGTCCGACCGTATTCGTTCTTAGCATTGACATTTGCGCCGCTCCTTAATGCTTGTTCGACTTCTTCAGCACGTCCACACTCGCACAGCCTCAGAAATTCCTCGTCATCTACCCTTTCAGATTCTGCTTCAGGCTTCGAACCGTTGTCTTCTTCCTTATCACCTCCTGGTGTGAGCAATAAATTGAATTCCAAAATGAAATTCTGTGTAACATTATGTTCTGATGAAAACTTCTCTTCATCTCCTTCCAGTATACGTACAATATCTTTGTGGCCTTCCTGTCTTGCAACCTTCAAAGCTGTACCCCCGCTTACAGTCTTGGCATCTGTATCTGCGCCATGCCTTAGGAGGACTCTCACAAATTCAGGGTGGCCGCTGTATGCTGCTTGTATCAATGCCGTAGCACCGCTGTCATTCTTAGCGTTAACATTCGCACCGTACCTAAGGAGAAGTTCAGCAATGTCCGTATTGCCGGAGATAGCCGCCGCAATTAAAGCTGTATTGCCATCATTTGTCTTAGCGTTGACCTTTGCGCCGTTTTCCAGGAGAAGTTCTACGATTTCAGCGTTGCCTTGAGAAGCTGCTGCCATTAAAGCTGTATCGCCGTCATTCGTTTTGGCGTTGGCATTCGCGCCGTGCTTAAGGAGAAGTTCTATGATTTCAGCATTGTCATTGACTATTGCCGCCATTAAGGCCGTTACGCCATTTTCCTCTTGAGCTGTTACATTTGCGCCGTATTCAAGAAGGATTTCCGCCGCGCTGACGTGCCCCATAGCAGAAGCCACCATTAGAGCTGTCTCACCTTCGCGTCCTGTAGCGTTGACATTCGCACCGTTCCTTATGGCCTGCTCGATCCTTCTGGCATCGCCTGACTCGCACAGTTTCAGGAATTGCGCATCACTCATTGCAGGGGGCTTAGGTGCAGGGGCAGGTTTGGGCTTCACTACAGCAGCTAACTCTTGCGCAAGGTCGGCGGCAGGCTTGGGCTTCACAGAAGGAGCGGGCTTTTGTGCAGGGGCAGTAACGGGCTTGGGTTTCGCAGAAGTAGCAGGCTTGGGCTTGACTGCAGGTTGAGGCTTTACATTCACGCTGTTGGAGCGCAGCAGGTTAACGATTCCTATACGGCCAAGCTCTTCTGCCAACGTTAAAGCTGTCCTGCCGTAATTATCCCTAGCGTTGACATCCGCGCCATGCTTAAGGAGAAGTTCTGCTGTTTCGGCGTTCCATGCCCACATTAAAGCTGTCCAACCATATGTATCCTTGATGTTGACATCCGCGCCATGTTTTAGGAGGAGATTTGTGATTTCTGGATTACCCGCCAGCATCAAAGCCGTCATTCCGCATTTGTTCTGAGCGTTTACATTTATGCCATGATTCAGGAGAAGCTCTACGATTTTAGTGTGGCCTCTGAATGCTGCAAATATTAAAGCTGAATAGCCGTAATTGTTCCTGACATTGATATTTTTGATGTGCTTCAGCAGAACACTAGTAACCTCTATGTAGCCGCTCCACACTGCTGACATTAACCCCATCCAGCCGACATAACTCTTAGAGTTGACATCCATACCGTTCGCAATGGCTTGTTCAACTTTTTTGCTGTTGCCAGACCTGCATAACTTCAGGAAATCCGTGTCGTTCACTGAATAATTCTCCCCCTGTAATTATCATGTTTTGTAATTATAGAATTATAGTATTCTTAGCCTTACCTTCAGGCTTGTCTCGCTGGTATAATTTTAATTTCAGCATAGAATTTTTCGGGAGATGATTTTCTTGGGCAGCCCTTTCGTAAACGACCCTATAGCTCAGATTTTAGGAAAGTGGTCAGTTGACATTAACATTTACTCAGTCTCATTCCGTATAATCCTCGTGATAATTCTCGCGTCATTGATCGGCTGTGAGCGTTCGAGCAAGAGACATTCAGCGGGTTTGCGGACGTTCATAATCGTGTCAATGGCATGTGCATTGTCGGCCATGATTGATGTTTGCATACTCGCGGTGAATCCGAACGGTATCCCGATGATCTCTGCGGCATCTGTCGTATCCGTCGCAATGTTGAGCGGGAACTCAATACTCTTCAGCTCACGAAGCCAGATTAAGGGTCTCACTACATCGGCGGGGCTTTGGGCTTGCGGACTTGTAGGGCTTGCGGTCGGGGGCGGGCTGTATACGATTGCTTTGGCATCATTCGCGGCACTTATATTCTGCATCTCGCAATTACCGAAAGCCGAAGTAATCCTCAAAGACAGGTCAAACCATTTCGAGCTTCACCTTGAATTGCGGAACAGCTATAATCTTCAGGATTTCGTTACTACTATCAGAAAGCTGGGAATGAAAATTGACGACATCGAGTCCAACCCTGCCTACACAAATTCGGGTCTAAGCGTCTACTCCGTCTCAATAACGATAAGCGAGAGAGACTTCAAGACTTACAGAAGCCATGATGATATTATAGAGGCATTACGTTCCCTCGATTATATTCACTATATTGAGGAAATATGAGTTAGAATATAATATTCAGAAATCCGCACAAAGGAGAAAATTCATATGCAGATAAGTATCACAAAGAACCCAAATCCGGGAAAGATGCCCCCAGAGAATGAACTGGGCTTCGGAAAAATCTTCAGCGACCACATGTTCATCATGGACTACACTGACGCTGAGAAATGGCACAACCCCCGCATCGTCCCTTACGGCCCTCTATCGCTCATGCCGTCAGGAGATGGGATACAGTACGCGAACACCGTGTTCGAGGGAATGAAAGCATACCGATGGGCAGACGGAAGCATTCATCTTTTCCGCCCTATGGAGAACGCAAAACGCATCAACATTTCAGCCGAAAGAATCGGACTTCCCCAAGTCCCCAACGACATGTTCATTGAGGCAGTGCGTGAGCTCGTGAAGATTGACGCTTCATGGGTACCGTCAAGCGAGGGTACATCACTCTACATTAGGCCGTTCATTTTTGCGACCGACGAGGAACTTGCGCTTCACGGCATTCACAAGGCAATTTTCGTGGTGATACTTTCACCGAGCGCAAGCTATTTCGCTGAAGGCATTAAGCCCGTCAAAATTATGCTTGAGACTGAGGACGTCAGAGCTGTCAGAGGCGGAAC
>JAFRSL010000092.1 GCA_017427625.1 Synergistaceae bacterium
GACCATGAATGCACGACTCTCGATGAAGCAAGGGAAAAACTTTCACGCGGAATGTGGCTCATGATTCGTGAGGGTGCAAGTTTCCTTGACCTCAAGACACTGTTACCCCTCGTCAAAGAAAATCCACTCAACGCTGCCCGCTGCATGGCCGTCAGTGATGACATTACGGCGAGATATTTGCTTGAACGCGGACACATGGACGAGAAGATGAGGATAATGATCCGCGACGGTCTCAATCCTTTTACAGCCCTCAGAATGGTAACGTTAAGCCCCGCCGAATATTTCAGGCTTCACGACAGGGGAATAATAGCTCCCGGAAAAATCGCTGACTTCACGATTCTTGATGCTGATACTATGGACGAGGCATTCAAGGTTCATTCGGTCTGGAAGAGGGGATTGCAGGTTGTTCGCGATGATGATGTGTTCGCCGTTAATGACGCTGAACATCTTGCGCCAGTTACCCGCGTTAAAGTCAAGAAAGTCCCAGCGGTCGAAAATATCCGTGTCAAGGCTGAAGGCTCATTGATGAACGTAATCGGTGTAACAGAAGGCACAGTTATCACGAAGACGCTTCAGGTTTCGCCGAAAGTTTCTGACGATTACGCTGTTCCCGATGCTGAGAATGACATTGCGAAGATCGTCGTTCTTGAACGCCACAGGGACACGGGAAGATTCGGTGTCGGCTTCGTGAAAGGCTTGGGGATAATGCGGGGCGCTGTAGGATCAAGTGTTGCACATGATGCGCATAATTTCGTCGTTGCAGGAGCTGATGATGCGTCAATAATCACGGCACTTCACGGGCTTGCTGAAATGGGAGGCGGTCTAGTCGTCTCTGAGGGCGGGGAACTGAAAGCCTCGTTTGCGCTCCCGATTGGCGGACTGATGAGCTACCTTAGTCCTGAAGAAGTCTGCGCCCAGCTTGCGAAAATGGAGAATGCCGCAGAGACACTCGGTGTGAAAATCCCGCACCCGTTCATGGTTTTGTCGTTCTTATGCCTGAGCGTTATACCTGAACTTAGGATTACGGACTTGGGATATGTTGACATTACGAAGGGCGGAGTACAGAAACTTTTTGCGAGATGAAAGAGATAATAGACTGCATACCGTCAGCAGCACTCCGGGAATATCTGAGCGTTCACCCTCTGAATTTATCAGTATTGCAGAAAGCTACCATAGTAAGCGAATACGCAAAGAGGAAAAAGCAAATCGCTATATTCAGGAAGCTGGCGGAGGAGTCAAGTTCAGAGGCCGAAAAGCTTCTGCTCAAAACAGCGATTATGGACTTGGAAAATCACCCTGATATGGAGGGAGGTTATATGAAAGATACGTGCGAGGTATACGATGAAAAGTTCCCACACGAGGGTTTTCCTTTATTTCCATTTCTTGAAATATGCAGCCTCCCGGTCCTCTTCAAATCCGGCGATGTCATAAGAAGTAAAGCCCGATACTATGACGGTCTATATTGCGTCGGAATAGGCCCAGTGCTGGAAGCTGGACGATGCGATTTCTCCGATGAATGTTACCTTTGCTACCCGCTTTCTTACCCTGTTAAAGTGCGAGATGACTTGGCAATGTCTCACGTTCACATAGACATCTGCGATGCAGACAGAGCATCAACGGATACATTGACGAGGAAGCAGCGGAAGAATTTGCGCCGTATCAGGGAGCTTATAGCGTCAGATGATTACGAGTTAGCTCGTTACAGAGATAGCTAAAGTTTTCATGATTTTGCGACTTTATCACGATTAAGCATTATAATTATGGTTCATTCAAATTTTGGAGAGTGATAGAAAAATGTCGTTATTCAGAATCCGTGAGACCGGTACAACATTCATGACCGAAGTCCTCGCTGGAATCACCACGTTCGTAACAATGTCCTACATCATCTTCGTCAACCCGAATATCCTCAGCAACACGGGAATGGACTTCAACGCTCTCGTCGTCGTAACATGTCTTGCGTCGGCTTTGGGTACGTTCTTGATGGCCATTCTTGCCGACTACCCGATAGCGCTTGCGCCGGGAATGGGGCTCAATGCGTTCTTTGCGTTCGGTGTCGTGTTGAACATGAAGATCAACGGTGCGCCCGTAACATGGCAGATGGCGTTGGCGGCGGTCTTCATTGAGGGAGCGATATTCGCAGTGCTGACGCTGACATCGATTCGTGAGGCGATCATGAACTCAATCCCGAAGTCCCTGAAAATCGGAATCTCAGCAGGCATTGGGCTTTTCATTGCGTTCATAGGCTTACAGTCAGCAGGAATAGTCGTCAATAATGATGCAACTCTTCTCGGTCTCGGCCAGCTAAGAGGTAATACTCCCATGATGCTATCAATGCTCGGACTTCTCATCATGGCCGTACTCACAGCGTGGAACGTAAAGGGCGCGCTTCTTCTCGGTATCATCATCGTAACCGGTATCGCGGCGGCATTGGGTCTCGTTCAGGTTCCCGAAAAGTTTGTGTCTGAGCCTCCCTCAATAATGCCTCTTGTCGGTCAGCTTGACTTCTCGCTCATAAAGTCATCAGAGTTCTGGGTTGTGGTGTTCACGTTCTTCTTTGTTGACTTCTTCGACACGCTTGGGACTCTCGTGGGTGTCTGCAACCGTTCAGGGCTTCTCGACGAGAATGGGAATCTTCCTAGAGCGAAGGGTGCGTTAATGGCCGATGCAATAGCGACAATGGCGGGCGCGGCAATGGGAACGTCAACCGTAACGAGCTATGTCGAGTCATCATCAGGCGTTGCACAGGGCGGAAGAACGGGCCTCACAGCGATAGTTACGGCGTTGCTCTTCGTCGGAGCGATCTTCTTCACGCCGCTCGTCGGAATGGTTCCCGCGTATGCCACAGCACCAGCACTCATTATCGTTGGTATTTACATGATGATGAGCCTTCGGGATCTCAATTATGATGACTGGACTGAGCTTATACCGTCAATCATTGGGTTCTTCATGATGCCTCTCGCCTACAGTATCGCGGTAGGTATCGAGTTCGCAATCGTCATCTATGTTGCGATAAAACTGCTCACAGGAAAGATGAAGGATATATCATTCCTGATGGTTGCGCTTTCGGCTCTCTTCATCGCGAAGGAATTACTCGCATAACAACAAACACAGTATTTCAGGCCGTCCGTGAGAAATTGCGGGCGGTTATTTTTTTTGTCGCAAATTCTAAAACTTTTATGCTTGACATAAATCATTTATGCGATATAATAACCATCGTCAAGCCGGCAATGACAAAACTCACAATGAAAGGAGGAAACAGGCTCATGGCCAACTCAGTATTGAAGAAAGTCAGCGTAAGCATCAAGCTGGACGACGGGCAAGATTCACAGGGTAACCCCAAGACCGTCAGTGTATCTCTCGGAAGCCTCAGCAAGAACAGTTTCGACGCAGACAAAGCACTCGCGGTAGTGGGCGCGCTTGAACCCTGCCTCAACAAGTCGATCAGCAGCATTGAGAAGACTGAAGTCAGTTCTCTCTCAGCAGCGTAGGCAGCACTAGCAAAGAGCCGTTAAGGAGGTGATAGATATGGCGGCAGGAACAAAGTTAGTCTTGGGATTCGAGACGAGCAACGGAAGCACAACGACACTCTCCTTCAGTTATGCGAAACCGACTGCAACTTTGGCTCAGGTCAAAGCGGCCATGAACGCGATAACAACGAACGGGGAAATCTTCGCAACCGTCCCCGTAACGTCAAAGAGCGCAAAGATGGTAACGACCACTGAGACCGAATACGACCTCGACGAATAGGAAGGAGGAACACATTGCACCACCCCTCAGGTTGATACGCCTGAGGGCTTTTTTGTTCTAAGCCTACTGCCTGAGTATATTCTTTGCCTTGTCCCAGAATGAATCGAGTTCATCAAGAGTGTAATCCGAGATTGATTTCCCTTCAGACTGCGCAAGCTCCTCCATAATTCCGAAACGCCTCTTGAATTTCTCGCACACAATGTTCAATGCCGCATCAGGGTCAACATTTAGCCTTCTCGCAATGTTCACAGTCATGAACAGGACATCGCCAAGCTCTTCGGCCATGTGTTCAGGATCATTCTCATTAGCAGCGTCCTTTAGTTCGTGAATTTCCTCGTCAAGCTTATCGAAAAGAGGCTCGATTTCACCGGCCGGCCAGTCAAATCCAACATGCTTAACTTTCCCCTGAATCCTGTTTGCTTTGAGTAATGGCGGAAGACCATCAGGGATACCCGCGAGTATTGAGGTACTTTCGTGCTTCTCCTTGCGTTCTTCGGCTTTAATGCGCTCCCAATTCCTGAGAACTTCATCGCTGTCATCGGCTTTGACATTTCCGAAGACGTGAGGGTGCCTTCGTATGAGCTTGTCGCAAATTCCCCGAACGACGTCCTTCATGTCGAAAGCCCCCAAATCCTTAGCGATTGAGGCAACGAATACAACCTGAAGCAGCAAGTCCCCAGCTTCCTCGCGGATTTCGGCCATGTCATGCTTCGTTATAGCGTCGGCAAGTTCGTAGGCTTCTTCGGTGATTGGGGTGCGGAGAGTTTCGAGGGTCTGCTTTCTGTCCCAAGGGCAGCCGTTTGGGGCGCGAAGCCTCTCGATTATGTTCACGATTTCGTCAAAGTAATGTGAGCTTTCTATGATTGATTCCTTCTTGCGTGAAAAATTTATGATTTCTAGAAATTATACCTCATTAAGTCTGGACAGGTAGATACAACCGCAAAATATACTGTCATCATCAAAATTCAAAGGAGGATTACCCTCATGAAGTACGCAGTAATATTCATCATGGCCGTGTTTGTCATGGTCTCTTGCGGAACGTCCTTTGCTGACATTATGCCGGTACGTTCGTTCGCCGAGCGTCAGCCGAAGACCCATAACTCAAACGCTTGGGGACTCGTCTACGGGGACGCTATAACCGAGAACGTTCCCGGAAAAGTCAACATTCACCCCATAACCTACGAGCTTAACGGCATAACCATAGCCGCGAACGTCTACACCCCCGCAGGTTATGACCCCGCCAAAAAGTACCCCGCAATCACCGTCGCTCACCCCAACGGAGGAGTGAAGGAGCAGGTTTCGGGACTCTTCGCGCAGAGACTCGCAGAGCTTGGGTACATCACAGTCGCTGCTGATGCCGCGTTTCAGGGCGAGAGCGGTGGAATGCCAAGACACACGGATATTCCTTTCTTCAGGACTGAGGACATTCA
>JAFRSL010000093.1 GCA_017427625.1 Synergistaceae bacterium
GACGCATTTTTGCCGTTCGTCGAAGGAGGAAGCATCATCCTCATCGGTGCAACAACTGAGAACCCTTCCTTCGAGATTAACGGGGCGTTATTGTCGCGCTGCAAGGTGTTCGTCCTGAAGCCTCTAAGTTCTGATGACTTGACGGGATTGTTGCGACGGGGACTTTCTGTGATGAACGTTAAGGCTGACGATGAAATTCTTCGGGCAATTGCTGAGTTTGCCAACGGTGATGCGAGGTCAGCGCTATCACTCCTAGAGATGGCCGCGATAAATTCTGACAACTCCACGATAACCCCTGATATTCTCGAACAATGCACGTCCCGGAAATCGTTGCTCTATGACAAGAACGGCGAGGAACACTACAACATGATTTCGGCCCTCCACAAGTCGATGCGTAACTCCGACCCTGACGCTGCAATATACTGGCTTTCGAGAATGCTTGAGGCCGGCGAAGATCCGCTGTACATTGCGAGGAGGGTTATACGTTTTGCGAGCGAGGACGTTGGGCTTGCCGAACCTAACGCGCTTTCAATGGCTGTTGCGGCGTATCAGGCGTGTCATTTTCTCGGAATGCCCGAATGTTCCGTGAATCTAGCCCAAGCCGTAATTCACATGTCCGTCGTCCCGAAAAGCAACTCGCTTTACACCGCCTATAATTCTGCGAGAGATGACGCTCTTCACAGCATGGCCGAACCTGTGCCGCTTCATATTCGGAACGCCCCGACGAAGTTGATGCGTGAACTTGATTACGGGAAGGGCTACAAATACGCGCACGATTACGAGGAGGCTGTTACGGCGATGGAGTGCCTGCCGGAAAATCTTAAGGGGCGGGAGTATTATCGTCCTTCAGAACACGGGAGCGAGATAAACTATAAGCGACGAATCGAGAACATAAGGAAATGGAGAAAGCAAAATGGATAAACTAAAATCACTTCAGGAATACATATCATCACTAGGGAGCGTTGCAGTGGCATTCTCAGGAGGAGTGGACAGCACATTGCTCCTCAAGGTCTCGCACGATGTATTAGGCGGCAAGGCAATCGCTGTAACGGCATCATCGCTTTCATTCCCGGAAAGGGAGCTTAACGAGGCAAAGTCATTCTGCGAGAAGAACGGCATAAAGCAGGTGATATGCCCATCTGAGGAATTGGAGATTGAAGGTTTCAGGCACAACCCTGTGAACCGCTGCTATCTTTGCAAGAAGGAACTGTTCACGAAAATTTTGGACATTGCGCACGAGAACAACATCTCACACGTGATTGAAGGCTCAAATCTCGATGACTTAGGCGATTACCGTCCCGGCCTCCAAGCCATTGATGAACTCGGAATCCTTAGCCCATTGCGACATTGCGGCCTCACAAAGTCAGATGTCCGAGAGATTTCGCACGAGCTAGGATTGCCGACATGGGACAAGCCGTCATTTGCGTGCTTGGCGTCAAGGTTCGTTTACGGCGAGGAGATCACTGCGGAGAAGTTAATCATGGTTGAACGCGCTGAGAATTTCCTGCGTGATATGGGATTCAGACAGTTGAGGGTGCGTATTCACGGGGACATGGCGAGGATTGAGATATTGCCGGAAGATTTCGGGAAAATTCTAAGTGAGGACACGAGGACGAGTATCTATGACGCACTGAAGGGTTACGGGTTCTCATATGTTGCACTTGACATGAAGGGATACAGGACTGGAAGCATGAACGAGACTATCACGAAGGAGGGTAAAAATTGCCGGACGAAATAAAATTCAGCGAGAAGATTCAGCATCTAAGGCTTATTGATGACGTACTGATGAATGAAGTCTTCAGGGACATGGAATGCACGGAGCTTTTACTGAGGGTAATTCTGAAGCGCAACGCCATCAAAATATTCAACGCGAGGACTCAGAGGACACTGAAGAGTTTCGGGCGTTCACTGAAACTTGACATCTGGGCCGAAGATGAAGACAACCCGTATGTCAACTATAACGTTGAGATTCAGCGTTCAAATCAAGGAGCAAACGTAAAACGCTCAAGGGTTCACAGCGGTGCGATTGATTTCTTTGCGCTTGCGGCGGGCGATGATTTCAGCGAACTAGGAGACAGCTACGTGATCTTCATAACGGAACATGACGTGCTGAAAAAGGGGTTGCCGATGTATACTGTTGAACGTTACATCAATGAAGCTGGTGAGAAATTCAACGACGGTTCTCACATAATATACGTCAACGGTGAATGCAGGGACGGCAATACGGATTTAGGGCGGCTAATGCAGGATTTCTTCGAGCCTGATCCTGACAAGATGAATTATCCTGTGTTAGCCAATCGAGTACGGTATCTCAAGGAAGGAGAAGGAACACGGAAAATGAGTTACACGATTCAGGAGTTATTCAAGGACGAACTTGCGGCAGGACGTGCTGAGGCACTGCAAGCAGGAATTTCAGCGGGTATGACGGCTGGAATTGATACAGGACGCAAAGAAGGACGCGAACAGGCAGAGGGCAGCTTCATAAAAAATATGCTTGAAGCTGGAAAGCTCGCGTTCTCCGAAATCGCACAATACGCAGGAGTCTCACTGTCGCGTGTTCAGACGATAGCAGACTCACTCGGAATACATGAACCCGCTTGACATTCACGGCATATTGTGTAATTATTCTCACAATACAAATTTTAAGCGGAGATATTTCATAACGGTGAACAAGATCAACCTTACATCAGTAAAATATTTCGGATTTAACTTTAGCTTCTGGTACTGGTTTCAGAGGCTCAATTTTCTTTGGCTGACGTAAGGTAAAAGATTCACAGCGCATCAATACACGGAGAACATAGCACCTTCTGAATCAGTCAAAGATTTCGGAAGGTGTTTTTGTTAGTTTTTATGCAAGAAAGGAATGACCATACACATGCCCGCAAACGTAAAGGCCAATGACGGTTACAGCATAAGGATACGAAGAGGAGTAATTGAGCGTCTAGGAATTGAGATACTCAAGCTGGCGGACGAGAATTACACAGAGATACTTCTGGTAACGGACGAGAAAGTCTCAGGGCTTTACCTCCAGAAAGTAATCATGAACTTCCATGAGTGCCCGAAGCCCGAAGGTTCACGCCTAAGAATCTGCGAACTCATCATAGACTCTCACGAGGGCGCGAAGAATTTTCACACCGTCGCAAAATTACTCGATGACATGGCCGGTCTTGGTCTTTCCGGGAAATGCCTCGTCGTCGCAATCGGAGGCGGAGTCGTCTGCGAGACAGCAGGGTTCGCAGCAGGCTGTTACATGGGCGGTGTAAGGCTCGTTCTTGTTCCCACGACGTTGGCGGCAATGATTGAGGCCTCAGCATGGGAGAGCGCGTTCCTCAATCTAAGCTCAGGGAAAAATCTCGCGGGTATGCCGTGCAGCCCCTCCATCGTTCTCTGTGATACCGACTGCCTCAAGACTCTTTCACCCGAAGAATACAGGTCTGGAATTGCCGAAGCCCTCAAGACTTCTATAATGTCAGGCGAAGAGCTATTCAGGATTTTTGAGCGCGGTGAAGTTGAATTGAATATCGAGAAAGTAATCGAAGGCTGCATAAAGTACCGTGCGGGATTAAGCCCGACAATGAGGACGAAATGTCTCGGCTATGCTATCGGTAACGCTATCGAGGCTTTGAGTGGCTACGAGATTCAGCACGGATTCGCACTCGCTCAAGGCATCGGGATAACTGCGAGAGCGTCGGCAAAATTGAAATGGTGCAGCGATGAAACGTCAGAAAGGATCATCAACGCCCTCACGAAAAATGATTTGCCAGTCGTATGCCGAAAGTTCAGCGCAGGGCTAATCTCTCAGGTTCTCTTGAACGGAAGGGGCGGGGACTTTGAGCTTGTTGTGCCATCTGAAATCGGACGCTGTGAAATCA
The DNA here is from genome assembly GCA_017427625.1 of Synergistaceae bacterium. Classification (GTDB taxonomy): domain Bacteria; phylum Synergistota; class Synergistia; order Synergistales; family Aminobacteriaceae; genus JAFUXM01. The sequence goes on from JAFRSL010000093.1 coordinate 3,873, forward strand.
GGGACATCAAAGCAGGTGAACTTGAATGCGTAATTTCATCGGGCATGTAAAGGGAAAATGTAATATAATATTTATATTAGTTGTAAAATTTCAGGAGGTGCCATAAGAATGGACATTCGTTTTGTACAGCGCGGGTGCGAAATTGATGACAAGCTCAGGGATTACATGGAGAAGAAGATTTCAAAGCTTGAAAAATTCTTCCGCAAAATCCTGAATTGCCAGATAGTCGTATCCCATCACAAGGGCAGCTTCAACGTCGAGACTACGGCCAATGCAAACGGTGTAATTCTCAGGGCAGAAGAGGACGCTTTAGAGCCGAGAAAGGCATTCGACCAGTCTCTGAAGAATCTTGAGCGAAGGATCAAGAAGTACAATTCCTACCTCAAGGACAGGGCACAGCTTGGTGCTGAGGCAGATTTCACGTTCAGCGTTGAGGAAGAAGCGGAAACAGACGCTCCAGTAATCGACAAGGTGAAGAAGGTTGAGGTTCACCCAATGGAGGCGGCTGAAGCAGTCATGCAGATGGAGCTTGTTGGGCATGCGTTCTTCGTGTTCCAGAATGCGGCGTCGGGCGAAATCAACGTTGTCTACAAGCGCGGCGAGAACAGTTACGGTCTCATTGAACCCGTAAGATAGCACTTTGGAGATGCAATTTGTCCCTCTGGTTTACGCCGGAGGGATTTTTTTGTACTGTCTCATCACAAATATAGATAGAATTACTCACACGTTCGAGTAAGGTTCAGGCCTGTATAATTGCGTTTAATCACAAAAATTTTCACATGGAGGGATAAATCATGCCAGTAATAACATTAGAGGCAGGACAGCTCACCAAAGAGCAGAAGGAAAAGCTCGCTCTCGAACTTACGGAGACAGCATCAAGAATCATGGGAGTACCCGCGAAGGCATTCATTGCGCTGATACGTGAGAATGCGCCAGATAACGTCGGTGTCGGCGGAGTATTGCTCTCAGAAAGGAAGTAAGGTCATGAAGATAATCGCACTGGTTCTTGCGGCGGTTCTAATTCCGTCAATGGCAAACGCTCACACACTCTTTGCCCCAGAAGGAAAGACCCTCAAAGTTCACTGGGCAGTCCTTCAGTCGAAAACAGGAAAAATGTCCGACATGGCAGCAATAAGTTCCCGGACAGTCGCAAAATTCACTCCCAATGAGGCAGGAAGCTACGCGCTCTACGGTGCAGTTGACCGCGAGAATCCTGACATCATGAGGATACTTGAGGTCTACGAGGACGAGGCAGCCTACGAAATTCACAGGGCAAGCGAAGGTTTCAAGGCTTTCATCGAGGAACGTAAGCCCATTCTTGAAAGTCTCACGATTCTTCCTGTTGACCCGATCGTCCTTGAGCAGAAGAAAGAAGGC
>JAFRSL010000094.1 GCA_017427625.1 Synergistaceae bacterium
AAAGGTTGAAATTGTAATCCAGCCCGAACCATTCAGGGCCGCTCTTCACTGTGTTGAGGATTGTCTTGGCCTTAATGTATTCCATAATGAAGCCTCCCTGTCCAAATATCCATAAAACACGCTAATGACAAAAATTTTATAAGTGTTATAATTTTTTGCAATAAATTTTCACACAATCAAGTTCCAAAATCTATACTTTCAGGAGGTTTTTCTTTATGATGAGAAAAATTTTCGCGTTAATTCTCGTCCTTTGTCTCGCAGTACCAGCGTTTAGCGCAGATTACCCCGCGCAGAACATCACCGGCGTCGTCCAGTGGGGTGCGGGCGGCGGAACTGACTCGCTGATGCGTCCACTCTCAGCAATCGCAGAGCAGAGCTTGGGTAAGTCCATCATAATCCAGAACATGACAGGCGCAACAGGCTCAATCGCAACGCAGTACGTCTTTGACGCTCCGACTGACGGCTACACGCTCCTCATGGGTGCAGAGAACCCCGCGCTCTATGACGTCCTCGAAATCTCCGAGCTTACCTACAACAATTTCGACTGCGTTTATCTCATCGGTGATGAGGTCGTCGGAGTGGTCGTCGGGAAGAACTCACCCTACAAGTCGCTCAAAGAGATCGTTGACGCCGCTCTCAAAGCTCCGTGGACAATCAAGATCTCAACCACAGGAACAGGCGGCCTCCCTTGGGAAGTCGGGGCATTCATCACAGACATCACAGGCGCGATGTTCAACCAGATTCCCTATGACAGCGACGCTTCGGCAAAGACAGCAGTCATAAACGGCGAGTGCGACTTCACGGTCTGCAAAGTTCAGTCAGGAATCGAGGACTGGAAAGCAGGAGACCTGAAGTTCCTCTGCATGTTGTCAGAGAAGCCCGTCCCCGTAATGCCCGATGTTCCCCTCGTAACAGCTGAATATCCCGACTTCTCGAAGTACCTCCCTTGGGGGCCGTTCTACGGAGTTTTCGTGAAGAAAGGCACTGACAGCGCAATTCAGGCGAAACTCTCTGACGCTTTCACTAAGGCTGGCCCTCAGGAGAGCTACCAGAAAGTTCTCGCAAACTTCAACATCAACTTCTTGGGCTACTCAGGCGAAGAGGCCGCGAAGTACATCTCATCGTGGCGCGAAAACACAATCACCGCACTCAAGAACTCAGGCGCATTCGACTAAAGCAAAATCCCCCTGACTGTTCACGCTCTCAGGGGGCGCAATTTCTTTGGAGGTGAAAATTTTTATGGCAGATACAGAGAAAGAATACCCAGACCTTAACCCTGATCTTGAGGTCAACACTGACGACATGATTGTTGTCAAAGAACACCCACTAGAGGCGGGCGAAAAAGTCTTCTCGTTCATCGTCCTAGTATTTGGAGTGATAGCCTTGAAGCTGTCGGTTGATTTGTGGTTCAGCATATCGTTACGGAGAGGGCCGAGAATTGCATCAGCGGCGGCTGTTCCCGTTTTCGTGAGTGCATTGTGGGTGATCATGTCGCTGTGGACTGTGATCGAGAACTTCAAGCTCACAACTCCGCTCTCGAAAATTCAGGGAATGGGCGAGAAAATCGCAAAGGCTTTAGCTTATGCCCTACCCTTAAACGTTGTAATAATGCTCGCTCTCATCGTTGCATACTGCGCCGCGCTGGTCGAAGGTGTCAGCTTCTACATTGCTACTCCGGCGTTCCTGTATATCGCAATGTGCTACCTCACTCGCAAGGATTACCTGAAGAATATTCTCTGGACTGGAATCGTAATGGCGTTCATCGTCCTCGTCTTCAGGGTACTCTTCAGCGTAGTGTTCCCGTAAAAGGAGGCCCAAATCATGGAAGCATTATCACACATGGCCGTATTTCTCCGTGAGCCTTGGCTGATTGCCCTCGTTGCCGCAGGAACTTGCGCGGGTGTCTACGTCGGTGCAATTCCGGGACTTTCGGGGACTATGGCGGTATCACTTCTCGTTTCGTTCACATTCGGCTGGGAACAGCATTCAGCACTCGCGGTGATGGTCGGCGTATATGTCGGCTCAGTCTTTGGTGGCTCAAGGTCAGCAATTCTCCTCAACATTCCCGGCGCACCTGCGGCTGTAGCAACTGCGCTTGACGGTTACGCCCTCGCAAAACAGGGACGTGCGGGCGAGGCTATGGGTCTCGCAACAAGTCAGTCCGTAATCGGAACACTTCTCGGAGTTCTTGCGCTTGCAACATGCGCTCCGTTGGTGGCTGGAATCGCGCGTAACTTCCACTCTATCGACTACTTGATGCTCTCACTCATGGGCTTGATGATGGTCGGCTCATTATCGGGGCGTTCAGTCAGGTTCGGGCTAATCGCGGGCTGTATCGGGATATTCTTAGGGTGCGTTGGTGTTGACGGTCAGACAGCGGTTAAGCGTTTCACGTTCAACATAGTCTACCTCAACAGCGGTGTCGATTACGTCGTCGCAATGATTGGACTTTTCGGAGCTTCTGAGGCACTCTCGCAGATAACCGACATGAAAGCCACGCCCGTAAAGCAAAAGGTCGACAAGATCCTTCCGTCATGGACTGAGTCAGCAAAATATTTATGGCTCACAGTGAAGTCGTCAATAATCGGCGTGTTAGTCGGAGCATTGCCGGGAGCAGGCGGTGATATTGCGGCATTGCTGAGTTACGACCAGGCAAAGAGGAGCATCAAGAATCCTTCCGCACCGTTCGGAAAGGGAGCTGTCGAGGGAATAATCGCGCCTGAATCGGCGAACAATGCGGCAATAGGCGGGGCGTTCATACCTATGTTGACGCTGGGGATACCGGGAGATGCTGTTACGGCGGTACTGATTTCCGCGCTTACGATACAAGGATTGAGGCCCGGCCCTAACCTGATTTCGCAGACACCCGATTTGTTCTGGCTGATTGTGGCGAGCCTGCTTTTCGCGTCATTCTTCCTGCTTGTATTCGGACTTACGGGGATTAAGGCGTTCACGAAGATCGTCGAAGTTCCGAAAGGTATCCTGATGCCAACGATTCTCATTCTCTCCGTAATCGGGGCATATGCTATCAGGAACAGCGTCTATGACATTCTATGGATGTTCGGCTTTGGGATAATCGGGTACTTCCTAAAGCGTTTCAACTACCCAATAGCCCCCATAGTTCTCGGGGTAATACTCACACGGCTTTGCGAGGAGAATTACCGAAGGGGCGTAATGCTTCAGGGCGGCTCGGTGATGGGAATGCTTGGAAGCATCTTCACGAGCTACATTTCGATTGCGCTGTTCGTGCTGCTGGTTGTGCTATTCGTTACGCAGACTGAGGGCTATAAGCACTGGCAGGCAAAGCGAAGAGGCGAGGCATAATCCACAAGTGTCAAAAATCGACAAGTTCCTCTGGTTCAACATGGCCGGAGGATTTTTTTGTGGCTTTGTAGAACTTTCCCCAACTCTCCATCTCTGAGAGCAGAGGCTTCAATGTAATCCCTAGTTCTGTCAGTGAGTATTCGACTTTCGGGGGCTTAATGCCGTAGACCTTGCGGGTGATTATTCCGTCATTCTCCATTGAGCGGAGGGACGATGCTAATACTTTGTGGCTTATACCTTCAAGGCTGCGTTTAAGCTCGTTGAACCTGTAGGGACGCTGAAGGAGATTGCGAAGGATTAACAGCTTCCATTTGCTGCCTATTAACTCTATTGCTGTAGCCGCCGGACATTCCGGGAGTTCTTCACGTTTAATCATAATGATGGAATTATAACGCCCAGCGAAATTTTCGCATACAGGTTACAAATTTGTGCGTTCTTGTGTGAATGTGAAATACTCTGTATCATTCATGAAAACTTATCACAGGAGGCAACAATCATGGCACTCAAGGATTTAGCGGAATGGGGAAGCAAGTCGTCATCATGCGGAGGAAATAAGCCCTCGTCATGCGGAGGGACAAAACCGTCATCGTGTGGCGGCGAGAAGAAGTAGCAATCTGAACACAATGCCCCGTTAAATTCAGCGGGGTATATTTATGCCCTAATGCGTTACTTTTCGTTTCAATGGCACATAACCGATAATTGCGACCAGAGATGCAGGCATTGCTACATATTCTCCGGCAATGGCACTCACACAATACAGTCAATGAGCCGTGAGGATATGAACGCGGTCTTCATGAACTGCCTGAATTTCTGCGAGGTTTACGGACGCATTCCATACTTCTACATTACAGGAGGAGACCCGGTACTTCATCCTTACTTCTGGGAACTTCTCGAAACTCTCAATGCTCGCAAAATTTCGTTCTCAATTCTCGGCAACCCTTTTCATATTGATGATGAGACATGCAGAAAGTTAAAGGCTCTCGGCTGTGAGAAGTACCAGCTCTCAATAGACGGTATGAAAGATACTCACGATTTCTTCAGGAAGCCCGGCTCGTTCGATGAGACACTCGGCAAAATCAAGGCCATTAACGATGCCGGAATATGCTCGGTCATAATGTCTACTGTGTCAGGCTTGAACATTCATGAGATTCCCGATGTCATTGATATCGTTGTTGAACATGGCGCGGAGGTATATTCGTTTGCGCGTTACTGTCCCACTGGTTCAGGAATGGACACGGGCATAAGACCGTCAGAATACCGGGAGTTTCTGCGCTTATGCGACACCAAGTTCAGGAAGTACGAAGAGGAATGCTGCAAGACATATTTCGACCGCAAGGATCACTTATGGACGCTCTATGAATACGAGACAGGGAAGTTCAAAATTCCAGACGACGCAGAGCCAGGAAAGATTTACGGCGGCTGTAACTGCGGGAATGCACACCTCACTATACTTCCTTCAGGAGATGTCTATGCCTGCCGAAGGGTTCAGGGGAGCGTTGTAGGGAATGCGTTGAGGGACAAACTAGCCGACTTATGGGTCAACGAAATGGAGATGTACCGCGAGTACAATAATTTCTCGAAATGCTCAAAGTGTGAACTTCTGCCGTATTGCCGCGGCTGTCCTGCCGTTGCAAAAGGAACATACGGAGATTTCTACGCACAAGACCCTCAATGCTGGAAGGAGATTTAATCATGGACATAATGGAAGTCATAAAGTCGAGGCACTCAATCAGGAAGTATCAGGGAAGACAGATAACTCGTGAAGACCTCGAACGTGTAATAGACGCAGGGCTTTACGCACCAAATGCCGGAGGACGTCAGGGAAGCATAATAGTCGGGGTGAACAACGCGAAATTAACGGAGCAAATCGGAAAGCTGAACATCGCAAAATTCGACAGGTCAGCACTTCTCGGGGCTTACGTTTCGGACGAACAGCCGAGCATTATTGACGACCCAACGATTAAGAGCGGCTTCTACGGCGCACCCAGCGTATGCATTGTTTTCGGGCCGGAAGATTTCATTTACAGTGTGCCTGATGCTTTCTGCTGTGCTGAGAACATGGTGCTTGAGGCTACGTCGCTTGGACTTTCGTCATGTATCATCGCAAGGGGCGAAGATACGTTCGACAACCCTGAAGGCAAGACATTTCTCGAACAATGGAACATCCCTCATGGCTATATAGCTCGATGCTTTGTTCTTCTGGGTTATATCGACGGCAAAGAACCTTCACCCAAGCCTCTCCACGAAGGACGCAAAAAGATTATCGTATAGCTGATAGCCTCTCTCC
>JAFRSL010000095.1 GCA_017427625.1 Synergistaceae bacterium
CGACCCCTCTCAATATGACCCCTGTAATTCTCCCAGAGCTTGAGGAAATTCATTTCGGATCGTGGGAAGGTAAGTCATTCGATGCTTTGAAGTCCGAGTGCCCGGAGGAGTATTCCCGTTGGCGAGATGATCCATTCTTCAATCCCCCTGAAGGCGCGGAGGCATGGCCGGAACTTGAAGCCCGTTTATCCAGAGCTGTTGACATAATGCTTGAAAGTCCGTACAAGCGGATAGTAGCAGTTTCACACGGCGGGATAATGCGTGCACTGTATGCGGTGATAATGGGGCTAGACCCACATCACACGTGGTACATGGAAGTCTCGAACTGTTCAATCTCCGGGATTGATATAGTAGGCACCCGGCGATACCTGTCATTCACGAACGACAACCTTCACATTAAGGCCGGGAAATACGGAGAGAGTTTGCCGATATGGGGTGATGAGAAATGAGTCTTGACCCCGAACGAGAGCGTGAATTGTGGCGGTTATGCGAGGATGGGGACATGACGGCGCGTGAGGAGTTAATCGTTTCGTACCGACCGTTAGTATTCTGGATAGCTGGGAAGATTCACACGTTGGACGCTGAACTTCGGAAGGACATAATCCAGGAGGGGATGCTTGCGTTAATCCGAGCTGTTGACAAGTTTGAGCCTGAACAGGGGTATAAATTCACGACGTATGCTTATCACAAGATACACGGCCAGATAATAAACATGCTTGAGCGTTCGGAGAGGAGAGCGCCAGTACCAGTGCCTGATGAATATTTGCAGACAGAAAGCGATGTTGAGTCTGAGGGCGATGAATGGATAGATGCTGAGACGGCAATATCGAGACTTGAGGGTCGTGAGGCTGAAGTAGTATCGGCATTATTCTTCGAGGGAAAGAAGCCGAAGGACATAGCAGAGGAGAAGAAGTTGGACGTAAGCCATGTATACAGGATACGCCGTAGTGCGATAATGAGGATAAGGGGGTGGCTGGGAATTGAAGGTGCGTAAACTCGAGAAGCGAGCCGATGGAGTAATCCGCTGGCTTGAGAGGATGAAGAGTGCCTATAGTTCCGGAGCAGTGGAGAGTGCGTACATGGATGCGGAATGTGCGAGGGCAGATTTGGAGGATTTGCGGAGTGAGTTTCTTCGTCCAAAGGAGAGGGGAAGATTCTTGCTGATGTTTTCGCGTGTAATGTTTCTTGCGATGATGATAGTGATGATAGCAGTGATGCCGCTGTCGAGGGAGAGAGTGGTAGTTGCCCCGCCAGAGCCTGAAGTTGTGATGCTTTATCCTCCTGAGCCTGAAGTTAAGCCTGAGCCTCAGCCAAAGAAGTCGCGTGCTAAAACCTCAGCCGTGAAGCGACCAGTTCAGCCAGCGACGACAGCACCCGTAAAGTCCGCGCAAAAGCCAAAAGTCTCAGCACAGACTAAGACCGTAGCATATGACAAGGTGTATTCGCTCGTTCAAACCGGACAGCGAGCATTAAAGAACGATAAATCAGTAATCATAAAGTGAGAGGAGCAGGAAGTATGAAGAAGTTTTTGACGATAACGCTGATATTTCTATTAGCGACAGCCGTAGCGGGTGACGAGCCGCCAATGAGGCAGGTAACGTCAGTGAGTGTATCAGGGAACCCGAACATAGCGACGGAGTATATCCTGAATGTAGTTGACACGAAGCCTGGAACTGCATTGAGCCGGGACAGGATACTTGGCGACATTGAGGCGATCTACAACCAGGGATTTTTCTCGTTTGTTGACGCAGATTTTGCTGACGAGGGCGGTGGAGTTGCAGTAACGTTCACGGTGCAGGAGAACCCAGTAATCGAGAGCATATCATTCACCGGCAACACACTCTACACGTCGGAGCAGTTGATGAAGGAAGTCTTCTCACAGGAAGGCACGGTGTTCAACCGCCAGTTCTTCCGCAACGACCTTGACCGAATCCAGGAGAAGTACCACAAGGACGGCTATGTTATGGTGCGAGTCTCAGACGTCCAAATCAGCGGTGGCAACATCTACGTAACGATCCTCGAACCCCGAGTGAAGGACGTACTGATACAGGGGAACACGAAGACGAAGACCTACGTAATCCGCCGAGAACTGAAGCTAGAGGAGGGGGACATCTTCAACGTAACGAAATTCCGCCATCAGCTTGGGAAGTTGCAAGGTTTGGGATATTTCGAGGATGTGAACGTAGCATTTGATGTGCCAGAGGACGATGACAGCATAGTTGACCTGATACTGACGGTGAAGGAGAAGCGGACGGCCTCAGTGGGGTTGAACGTTGGCTACGGAACTGAGAGCGGGTTATCCGGCGGACTGACGTACAGCGACACGAACTTGGGCGGAAGGGGATTGAACCTTGAGGTCGGATTCAATGCCGGCGACGAGTCGACATACTGGGCGACGCTTTCAAGCCCGTACATGGACGCGCACACATACGGCTGGCGGATAGGGGCGAGATACCGTACATATGACCAGCGTTATTACTATCGTCAAGGGCAGAGGCAGTTTGATTTTGACGAGAGGACGCTGAGCCTGTTTGCAGGAATCGGGAAGAAGTTCAGCAACGAGGACTGGAGCTGGTTCCTGACATTGAGGCGGGATGATGCGGAATACACGAACGTCCAGCGTGCGATACCAGGCTACATTGATGACCTGACGATGTGGGACGGAGTGAACCAGACGGTGGAACTTCAGCTGACGTGGGACAAGCGAGATGAATACGCGCCGTATCCGAAGGGATTTGTGTGGGACACGAACTTGGAGCAGGCAGTGAAGGTACTGGGCGGAGAGTATGATTATCTGAAGTACTGGACGCAGGCGAGGCTGTATGTTTCGCTGAACAGAGCGCTTGAGGGACTTGCGGATGTTGGGGGGACGTGGTCAGAGGAGAACCCGTTATTGTTTGCGGCGAGGGTGAGGGTAGGATCGTCGACGGTGGAGGAACTTCAGCGTTTGCGAGGTACTCACTGGGAGGAATGAACACGTTGAGGGGCTATAACTCGCGTTCATTCGAGGGTAGTAATTTCTACTTGGGTAATTTCGAGCTTCGAGTGCCGATAGCGTCAGCGGTATCACTTGTAGGATTCTACGACATAGGGAATGCGGATGCGAAGATGGACTGGGGGAACTACCATGATGACTACGGCTTAGGAGTGAGGGTGAAGACGCCGTTCGGGAATCTGCGAATCGACTATGCGAAGGGCGAGGACGAGAACAGGACATACTTCGGATTTGGCGAGATGTTCTAGTCGCAGGAGTGTAAAGGCTCTTGCGTGGATTGAAATTAGTCTAGTCGCAATAATATGTCTCTGTGTGTCAAGCTGTGAGGCAATGACGGTGACGGGGCTTCCAGAATGGCTGTCATCGGCGGCAGAAAGGAGCCTTGTTGCTGTTTGGAACGAGATACCGGACGATGCGATGACGGACCGTGAGGGAACGCTTGAACTTGTAGCGTCGAGATTATTTGCGGGCTATACAGTGAGAGTGAGTGCGCGCGCGCGTGTCGAAGTGTCATTCACTCAAAACGAAGTCTCCCCGAAGCCAGAAGTCCATATAATTCTCCCAGAACTTCGGGGAATGGCGTTAAAGTGGTTCAGCGGGGATATAGCAGGAATGCCTGAGGAAGTTTCAAGATTGGCTGGGGAAGTGCCTCAGAGTGCGTTGACGTGGGCGGACAGTGCATTGCGTGAACGTGTCGGTAAAATCATGCGTGAAAGATTGCCAGGCTGGGATTTTACACAGCAGATATACATCTCCCAGTCGTCAACATCAATCAACCTTTCATTCCGTCCTTCAAGCGAGATGATACTAGCGGTGAGGCCAGTGCTGTATTCGCGTACAATCCCAGTAATGTTTCGTTCGGACCTGGAGGCGAAGATGCTTCCGGAGCTGTCGCCTTTAATCGGACTTCCAGTGAAGTGGACGGAGCTTCACCGCCAAGAAGTGGAAGAGATGGCGCGGTTATATTTGGAGGACCGCAACACTGTGGATAATCTCCAGGCTGGTGTCTCAGTGAAGTTTGTGCCAGGAAAGGTTTCGGACATAGAGGCAAGAGTGGACAGTAGGAGCATAATGTTCAGCATGTGGGTGTCGGCATATGCTGGGCTTGAGGGGAGGTATCCTGAGGCTGGGGCATTCTTTGGATTTCGTCCGATATGGAGGATAGGGGATGTTAATCTTGCGCCTGAAGTTTACGGCGAGGTTATATTCGAGCTTGATGATTTCGGTGTAAAATTCCGTGCAGGGACGAGGTTTGAGCTTTTGGAGAATTTCTGGGCAGGGATAGAGTACGAGGTGCTTGGAGGCGAGACGTTCATGAGGCTGGATTATACCCCGCTGAAGGTTCGTCGTCCATATGCGAGGTGGCGTTTCGGGCTTGGGAATTATTACCATGAGCTTGGACTTGGGTACAGGTTTGATGAGCATATTTCAGTCGAGTTGTATTATGACGATGGGAGTTTAGGGTTGCGAGGAATCTGGGACTTATAGAAAGGGGAATTTGTATTGAACGCAAAATTGTTGTTGGAACTTTTCGTAACGTTTGTGAAAATGGGAGCTGTAACATTCGGTGGAGGCTATGCGATGCTCCCGATACTACAGCGTGAAATTGTCGAGAACAAGAAGTGGGGAACAGATGAGGAGCTTGCTGACTACTATGCAATCGGCCAATGTACACCCGGAGTAATCGCCGTGAACGTAGCGACCTTCATCGGCCGTAAGACAGGCGGAGTTCTGGGCGGAATAGTTGCGACATTGGGAGTAGTCTTTCCGTCAGTAATAATCATAACGTTGCTGGCCGGAGTGATACAGGCGTATTCGTCGCTTGAATGGGTGAAACATGCTTTTGCAGGGATACGAGTGTGTGTGTGCGTACTAATCTTCAACGCAGTGATAAAACTTTTCAGCAAGGCAATAATCGACCGCTGGACGTTGGGGATATACTTGCTGGTACTAGCTGGTTCAGTGTTCCTGAACTTGTCGCCTGTAGTATTCGTTGTACTTGCTGGAATTGCGGGGGTGCTTCTGAAATCATGATCTACATCAAACTATTCTGGGAGTTCTTCCAGACAGGATTATTCGCGGTAGGCGGAGGAATGGCGACACTACCCTTCCTCTACAGCATTTCGGACAGGACGGGGTGGTTCACGCATCAACAGTTGGCGGACATGATAGCTGTGAGCGAGAGTACGCCCGGAGCAATCGGGGTGAACATGGCGACGTATTCTGGCTACATAACGGCGGGGCTTCCTGGAGCGATAATCTCGACAACAGGGCTGATCACTCCGAGCATCATCGTGATATTGCTAGTTGCGGCGTTCCTTAATGCTTTTCACGAGAACAAGTACGTCAACGGAGCGTTCTACGGATTGAGGCCAGCAAGTTCTGCAATGATAACGGCGGCAGGGCTGATATTGGCGAAGGTAGTGTTCTTCTTTGGGGGCTTCACTGGGAGCGTGAACGTCAAGGCAGTGATATTGGCGGTTGTTCTTCTGGCTTTCACACATGCCATAGCGTTCACGAAGAAATTGCACCCAGTAATCTGGATAGCGTTCTCTGCAATCGTGGGAATAGTGTTCGAATATTAAGTGAGAGATGAGACATTCAGGAATCTTTACCCGCCCGGAGGTTTCGCATAGTAAGTTAATACACAATAATACTTGACAATAAGACATAGAATGTGTACACCTTTCCCGTGTTGCAAAGAAAAATTTAAGCCGATAACCAAGGCGTTTAGCGACACAGCGTTTACGGGAAACTGTGAACCTTGCGAGATCCAGCCTTCTTATCTTACGAACGTACGAAAGTAAGTTGCCATGCCCAGGATATTTGCGAAAGTGAGTATTAGTAGGCTAAAAGGATCGGAGACTTTTCCGTCTGAGACATCGCCGAGAAGCCAAGCGTAGTTATATTCCTCTTGTATTGCGACAGCGTAGGATTTCAGCCCGGGCTCGTACTGCCCTGATGCCTTTAGGGTGTAGAACGTGATTATCGGAACTTCGGCCTGAGTGTCGAGGATAATTCTGCCGCCAAAGCTCCCCATTCCGTGAACATCAATGTTGAAAGGGTATCCGTCAATCTCGCTGCTGAACTTTCCTATTTCGATGATGATTTTTGTCGGTGCGATTATGGGCTGTCCGCCAGTTCGGGAGGCTGTATTCTCAGCGACTATGTAGCGTCCTGGAAGCAATGATGAACCGTTTGCCTTTGTTGCCGGGACGTGAGTGGAAAAGCGGGTATCACTGAGAATTTGCGAGGGCGTAATTTCTGCGAACGAAAACGAAGCTGCTAATATGACGAGGATTAAGGCGGCGAGGAATTTTCTTGCTGACATTTTTGACGCCTCCGTGAAATTTTTGATAACGCGCAAGAAGTCTCCAGTCTCTATAGTAAGTTATTATATTTTTGTGGTAAAATATTCTAAAAATAAAAGTGAGTAACTACACTCTGAATAACGTAACTCAGGAGACGAAAACCAAGTGCCTGAGTTCGGATAAAAGAAAATAATGTACCGTATGGACTACGGGAATTTACGCCTATAGAGAGGGTATACTGCGTCCTCCGGCAAGACGACTCCAGCCAAAACATCGGGCTGTAGCGCAGTCTTCGTTGAAGTAGGAAGCTGCCACTTCTATAAGTGGAGGTAGTTTACTATTCAAAAGTTCTAAAGGTAACATAATTTATAAGAACGAAAGAAGGTTATAGTATAATATGCCATTCAAGTATGCAGGGCGATTCAATTCGTTTGTGTTCAAGAACGCCACAGTCTATGACGCTATTGACAGCTACACGAAGATGAAGGGCATCACACACCTTGAGTTCAATTACCCCGAACATTTCACAGGCTACGACATTGACGAGATAATCCGCCGAAAGAAGCATCTCGGCGTAAACGGTCTCGCAGTTCGCTGGAGAGGTGCTGACTTCAAGCCCGGCGACTTCACCAATGAGAACCCTAAAACCCGTGAGAAGGTCATCGCAATGTGCCGTGAAGCTGTTGACGTTTGCCGAAAACTTGACGGATCTGTCGTAACTTTGTGGCTCGAAAATGACGGTTTCGATTACCCTTTGCAGATGGATTACGCGAGGGGCTGGCATCAGATCGTCGACGGAGTTAGGGAAGTTGCTGACTACGCTTCGACGGGCGGGAAAGAGATCAAGATTTCAATCGAGTACAAGCCATACGAGGAACGTAACTTCGCCATGATAGACAGCACAGGCATGACGATGTACCTTCTTGAAGAAATCGGAAGGAAGAACGTCGGCTGTACCCTCGACTTCTGCCACATGCTGATGAAGCACGACAACCCATCGTTCGGGATTGCTCTTGCGGCTGAGAAGGGACGACTTTTCGGCCTCCACATGAACGACGGCTACGGCTGGCAGGATTCGGGAATGATATTCGGCTCGGTCAACCCGATACTCGCGCTTGAGTTCATATACTATCTCAGGCTATATGACTATCAGGGGGTCGTGTTCTTCGACACATTCCCAATTCGTGAGGATCCGTTCAAGGAGACGCAGGCAAACATTGACGCATTCGAGAAAATCAACGGCGTTATAGACCGTCTCGGAATGGACAGGATCGCGGAGGTAATACGCGCAAAAGACGGCGTAAAGGTAAGCGGGCTTATGCTTGACATGCTCAAGTGAAAGTATAAATTTCAACAGGAGGAATCACCACAATGAAAAGAAGTACAACAGCGTTAATCCTTGCGGTGCTTGCAGTATTCGCACTCGCATTCATGGCATTTGCGGACGAGTTCAACCCCGATTCAGACCCAAGCGCAAAGACGATTGAGCAGGTAAGGGCCGAACTTGGAGCAGAAGTACCCGTGAAGGACGTACATGATCTCTCGGCAATCATGAAGTCAATCTCCAATGAGTTCTGGAGAAGCCTCAAGGAAGGTTACGAGCTTGCTGCGAAAAATTCGGGTGTTAATATCCGTGTTGACGCAACAACCGACGAGGGCGACGAAATTGGTCAGCAGACAATGATGGACAACGCGGTCAATCAGGGTGTCAAGGCAGTAATGGCAAGCCCAATCTCAGACTCGAACCTCGCGGCGGCTGTCGACAACGCAAAGGCCGAGAAGATTCCGGTCGTAAACGTCAATGACGGTCTCATAGCCAACTGCGATTACTACGTCGGCCCCAACGCTTACATGAACGGTCAGCTTGCGGCGGAGTGGATCTCAAAGAAGCTTGGCGACAAGGGGCAAGTCGGAATCGTCATCGGAATGGCGAAGGCATTTGCGGCGCGTGAAAGGACTCAGGGATTCGAAGACTGGATTCGCGACCACAAATCAGGGCTTGAAATCGTGGCCAAGCAGAATGCAGATTGGGACAGGCAGAGGGCGAAGGAGCTTGCCTCAACATGGATAATGCGTTACCCCGACATGAAGGCTATCTTCTGCAACAACGACGATATGGCACTGGGAGTTGTCGAGGCTGTTGACGAGGTTGACGCTGACATTCTCGTTGTCGGTGTTGATGGAATCGGCGAGGCTTACACGTCAATCCGCGAGGGCAAACTCGACGCTACGGTTGACTCGTTCCCGTACTATATGTCGCAGGTCGCTGTCGAATGCACGCTGAGGGTTC
>JAFRSL010000096.1 GCA_017427625.1 Synergistaceae bacterium
AGTGTTGACTTTCCTCTCAACCTCAGAGGCATCACGAAGCCCGAGAAGCACAATCATGAACTCGTCGCCTCCCATTCTCGCGCAGAAACCATCAGTGAACTCCCTCTGCATCATCTCAGCCGTAGCCGCCAAAGCACGGTCGCCCGCCTGATGCCCGTATGTATCGTTGACCTTCTTGAAGTTGTCGAGGTCGAAATATATGCAGGTTACGTTGCGTTCGTCCTGATTCTTCTTGATATAGTCCTGCAAGTACCAGCGTGTAGCAAGACCCGTGAGGTAATCCTGCCTCGCCATTTCAATCATGCGCTTCTGATGCTCTATTTCCTCCGATGTGCTTTCAATCTCACGGCTTATGCGCTCCAAAAGTTTCGCGTAATAGAATTTCAGGAGTGAAGGTGTCAATGGTTCAGGCCATAAATCATAGAGGGTGCTTAAAGTTTCGGCGTTGATGTCGGTATGATTTTTGCAGCAGAGGACGTACTTTGCACCGTCAATGAGCCGGGGCGGAATTTTCTTGAGGATAAAGACATTCTGAGCCTTAGCTGTGATGTGAGTTCCGGCCTCGAGCGAGATTATTCTTGATGTCATTCCTGCGGGCGGGGGGACTGTCTCAAGTATCCCAGCAAGATTTTTTCCTGTAACATAAATATTTATCGTATTCGTATTCATGGACATAATGATAAAGCTAATCCCGCAAAAAGCAAATTCATCATTATTAACGGAAGTATTGTAGCAAGATTAAGAGCGAGCATTTTTGTTGCGGTTGACTTTGGGAACAGGCCGTAATAGTATCCCGCGTTCTGACGCAAGACCCTCGTTGCAGTCCCCAGACCTGACCCAAGAATGAGCGCGAATATCCCCTGAATTACGCTGAGTTCCCCCGACTCGATTGCGCCTCCAGCGAGTGCCAATGACGACGAGACATGTCCGATGCTTGCCACCGCTACAGTCCAGCCCGAAAGAGGAAGCAATTTCCCCGCGAACGCCTCCCGAAAATATCCGTCAGCAAAAGGGACAAGGCTATACGCAATCCCGAACATAACCCACGCAGTCGGAATCGTCCTCAGCATCTTGCGCCAAATGCTCACGGAATATCTCGCCCCTGAAAGTTCGTGTGTCTCCGAAATTTCACCGTCCTCACGTCTCAGCATATAGAGCGCGAAAATGAAGCGTATTATGCTCCGTAACAGCAACGATAACGCGAACACTCCGCCCGCTACTCCGGCCATGCTCACAGCGAGCATGAATGTTGACGGCCAACGTCTCAGGTATGACGGAAGGGGAAGCATCAAGACCGACCATATTGCTGAACGTTCGGAGATTTCGCCGCGAGAGAACGACGACGACAGCACCGCAGCTCCGGCCTTTGACGACCCCGTGCTGATTGCGATTGCGAGTCCCGTTACTGCAGGAATGCTTCGAGGAATGAAACGCTTCATTATGATGTCGGAGAGCTTTAGCCTCATTATGACCTCAGCAACTAGGAGGCCGATTATTATGTCTATGGTTAAAAGCAGCTCGCCCCTAAGAAGACCGCTCATCTATGAAGAATTATCACCGATATGTATTCGTCAACGTCATTTAGAGCCGCTTCGCCCTCTAATATTCTCTCGCGTTCGGGAATGCCGGCATGTTCAACGCGGATTATCCGGCTGAATTTTGAGCTGTCAATGAGGCTTCGTATGTCATGGATTGCTGTGGGCTTGTAGATTGCCGCTGCGTCAGAATGCTCCATAGCCATTGCAATTTTCTCCGGTGAAGCTGTGCCGGGAATTATTGTGAGGATTTCGTCGGACATTGCGAGAAACCTTTTCGCGCACGATGACGCAACTGAATGCGCTGATATTCCGGGTATGAATTTCACATCGACAGCCATAATTCCCCTCAATGCGTCGAGGAAGTACGCCCCCGTCGAATAAAGCACCGAGTCCCCAATCACAGGGAAGAATATCCTCCGCCCCTCCAATTTTTCCTTCATGTCCTCAATCTGTGAGCGTATGATTTCGTCCCTTTTCACTGAGTCTCTTATCATTGGAAAGTATAAGGGCGTTATGCTTTCCTTCGTGAAATGCTGGAGCATTATTCTCTCAGCGATACCGGCTTCGTCAACTTTAGAGCGCGGTGCGATTATTACGTCGGAAATTTCAGCCTCATGTAGTGCATCAAGAGTAACAAGCTCAGGATTTCCCGGCCCTACTCCGGCTATGATTAAGAGTGTTGGATTTGTCATGATAATTTCCCCGCCATATTTCAGACGGGGATTTTTGAATGATTACAGGTTAGCAAGAAGCCAAAGGAATCCGAAGCCCTCAAGCGTGATGGTGTCGCCCTTGAAAGTTTCGCCCGTCATCATGTCGTGGTACTCGAAAAGCCCCTCAAGATTCTCGCTCGTCCTGAAAGTCTGAGGCTCATTGCTGAAGTTGAAGAACGCGAGCATCTTCTCCTTCTTTGTCTTTTCGCCGTAGTAACGACCGATTCCGAGAACGTGATTGTTCCCGGTCTCGACGAGCCATGTGTCAGCCTCATTCGCAAAGACAGACTGAGTATCGCGGAGGCTCGTTAGTTTCCGTATTGCGCCGAAGATTTTTCCCTGCGTAGTGCCGCTATCCTCGCGTTTTTCAGCGTCCTCCCAATGGAACGCGCCCCGGTGAACGTACCTGCTGTCGGCGGCCTTGTCGGGGTCAGGGCTGTTGTGGTAGCTGTAGTCGTTGAGCTGACCGATTTCGTCCCCGCTGTAAAGTACGGGTATCCCGCTCTGTGTGAGGAGGAAGGCGTGGAGCATGATGTCGAGTTTCACGGCTGAGTCCTTGTCGGCACTCTCAAGTCCGCAGAGTGAGGCAGTTGTTCCGCACATTCTAGCGTCGCCAAGTTCGGGCGCGTCGTTGTAGGTCTCGCCTCTTGACGGTGAACCCTTGAAGTCTCCCTTGAAGTAGTCATTGAGGTACTTCTTGTGAGCAACCTCGTCGATCCCGAAGGTCCTCAGGAACGGGTAATCGAGCCCCCAGCCAATATCGTCGTGGCATCTGAGGTAGTTCAGGAAGACATACTGCTTCGGGAGTGAGAAGACACTCTCAAGCTGGTGCTTCATGAGGCGGGTATCCTGAGTTGCAACGGTGTGCCAGGTGCTTGCCATCGTCGTAACGTTGTAGAGCATGTTGCACTCGGGCTTCTCGACAGTTCCGAAGTATGGGACGACCTTTGACGGTTCCATAACGACCTCACCGAGAAGGAGCGTTCCGGGACATACGATTTCGGCGGCCATTCTCATGATCCTGACTAGCGTGTGAACCTGTGGGAGATTACGGCAGTTTGTGCCGAGTGTCTTCCAGATGTAGGGGACAGCATCGAGCCTTATGATGTCGATACCCTGATTGCATAGGTACAACATGTTCTCTGTCATGTCGTTGAATACGACGGGGTTGCGGTAATTCAAATCCCACTGGTAGGGATAGAACGTTGTCATAACGACTTTGCCGGACTCCTGATTGAACGTGAAGTTGCCTGGAGCTGTTGTCGGGAAAACTTCCGGAAGGTTCTGCTCGAACTGCATGGGGATTTCCCAGTTGTCGAAGAAGAAGTACCTGTCCTGAAATTCCTTCTCACCGCGCCTTGCACGCTTTGCCCATTCGTGATCCTCGCTCGTGTGGTTCATGACGAAATCGAGGCAGACGCTGATTCCTTTTGAGTGGCACTCCCTAGAGAGGTCAGCAAGGTCTTCCATCGTTCCCAAATCCGGCCTGACCCTGCGGAAATCTGAGACAGCATAACCGCCGTCGCTTCTTCCTTTGGGTGTGTCGAGGAGGGGCATGAGGTGGAGATAAGTTACACCGCACTCCTGAATGTAGTCGAGGTGGGACTTGATGCCCTTGAGGTTCTTGGCGAAGCACTCGGTGTACATCATCATACCGAGAATGTCATTGCCCGCGTACCAGTCGGGGACTTCAGCGCGTGCGTCGTCGAGGTCATGCTTGAGGTAGTCCGGGCGTTCTTCCCAGCACTTTCTGAGCATCGAGCAGAAGTAGTCGAATGCCTGTTTGTCGCTGCCGTAAAGCTCATAGTAGAGCCACTTCAGCTCGTCGTAATGTTTTGCGAGCCTGTCTTCAAATTTATTCATGGCAGAAATTCTCCTTTGCGTCAAAAATTTTAGGGATTATTTATATTATTATAGCGTAGAAAGAATTACCCTGCCTGAGAAATTTACCGTAACACGTAAGAAGGCTCCCATCTCTTTCGATGTGAGATGGATTGTGTCGTATATTATAATTATTTTAGTGATAAACATGACAGAAATAGAGAGATTAGCAAAAAATAACCGAATACGCGAGAATGGGAAAGAGACAAGAGAAAAACGGAAGTCTCAGGCTTGCCGCGTATACCGAGTAAAAATCGACATCTCTCACCTCAATGAAGCACAAAGGGAACACCTAAAGATGCTATTTGTCGAAGCTAAATGGGACGCTCTGACTTTCATGAAAGATCATGATACAAGCGGATGTTACACAAAGGTAGTTACTGTTCACAGTCTCGGTAAAGACAAAAATCCGGTACTTCGTCCTTCGGTACTCCGTCCTTCGGTACTTCGTCCTTCGGTAACGCATGACTTGCAATATATCTCATCCCAAATGAAGCAGTCTGTAATATCGGGAATAAAGTCTAGCCTCAAAGCCCTGTCCTCGCTGAAGAAGAATAACCATAAAGTCGGTGGACTGCGTTATAAGTCAGATTATATGTCGATAAATCTTCAGCAGCATAAGATAACGTATAGATTCAATGATGACAAGAACATAGGAATACAGGGTTTCAGCAAGAGCTTAAAAATTCGTGGTGCCAAGCAGTTCTGGAATATTCCGAACCTTGAGTTTGCGAACGCCAAGCTGTTGAACCTTCCCGATGGCTACTATCTGGCAATAACGATATATCAGAATAAAGGAGGTGAGAAGAAAAAGATAAGCCCGAAATCGGGATAGATATGGGAATCAAGACGACGATAACGACCTCAGACGGACGGAAATTTAAGGTATTGATTGAAGAAGAAATGTCAAAGGCAGATAGCCAGAGACGTAAGAAAGGTTCAAGCAATCGGTATCGTACCCGGAAGTTGATGAGGAAGTCATATCAGAAATTAGGCAACAAGAAACGAGATGTGGCCAACAAAATAACGCATGAGCTGCTTGAACATTCAATAGTATACATGCAAGATGAAAATTTGACGGGCTGGCATAAGGGATTGTTCGGAAAGACAGTGCAGCACTCAGTGTTAGGGCTTGTGAAGAAGAAGCTGATGCTGCATGAGCGGGTAATAGTTCTGCCTCAGAGAATGCCAACGACCAAATATTGCCCTAAATATGGAAATCTCAAGAAAGACATAAAACTCTCCGACCGAGTATATGAATGCCCATGTGGCTATCATGAAGACCGGGACATACATGCGGCACGAAACATGATCTTGCTGTCTAAACGAAATACCTGTGGGACGCAGGGAAGCTTTTAACCCGCCTTTGGAGAGAACGTGAGACGGAAATAGAAATGTTGCAACGCTAACCTTGATAAATTAGGAAGCCCCCGCTTCTATAAGCAGGGGTAGTTCATACCCGAATGACGCAAAATCTCCATTCAGAGAAGAAATAATACAGTGAAGAGACCACCTCAAAATTTCTATAGGAGATGAAATTCGCTCATTTGATTTGTTTGTGCTATAATTCCGCCATTCTGTAAATCAAATAAATCAAAGAAAGAAGGTGGAGCAAATGCCTGAAAAACAAGGGCAGATGATTCTTGAGATGAACGACATTGACAAGACTTTTCCGGGCGTACATGCGCTGGATCATTGCCGCTTCGATCTCAGAGAAGGCGAGGTACACGCCTTAATCGGTGAGAACGGTGCCGGCAAGTCCACTCTCGTGAAGATTATGACGGGGATACACTCGGATTACACTGGGGAATATCGTCTTTTCGGTCAGCCGGTTCACTTCAAGAACATCAAGGAAGCTCAGGAAGCAGGCATTTCCATCGTTCATCAGGAACTCAACATGATGAACGACTTGACAGTCGCCCAAAACATTTTCATTGGGCGAGAGTCTGATGGTTTCTTCTGCAACGACAAGGTAATCAACCAGAAGACCGAAGCGTTGATCAAGGACTTCAACGTCGACGTTAAACCTACAGACCGAATCCGCAATCTGACAGTTGGAAAGTGTCAAATGGTGGAAATCGCCCGCGCAATGTCTTACCCGGCCACAAGGGTTTTAATACTCGACGAGCCGACAGCAGCACTGTCAGAAGCCGAAGCTGAGGACCTTTTCGAGAAGATGGAGCAGTTAAAGGCGCGTGGCGTTGCGATAATTTTCATCTCTCACCGTCTCGAAGAAATCAAGCGTGTCTCCGACCGTGTAACAATCATGCGTGATGGTCAGTACATTGACACTCTGAACGCAAAGACCTGCACGATTCAGGACATTGTACGACTCATGGTTGGCCGAGAAGTCTTGGAGGAACCAAAAGCGAAGAGCAATGTCCCCGAAGGCGCACCTGTCGTTCTAACAGCCAATCACCTCAAATCCAACAAGGTCAAAGATGTATCCTTCGAGCTTCACAAGGGCGAAATACTTGGTTTTGCGGGACTCGTTGGCGCGGGGCGAACTGAGACAATGCGCCTCATCTATGGTGCTGACCCAATGGACGGCGGCGAGGTAATCGTCAACGGCAAGAAGGCGGACATTCATCACTCCAAAGACGCAATCGCTCACGGAATCGGCTATCTTTCTGAGGACAGAAAACGTTACGGCCTTGTACTGGGACTTTCAATCACTGACAACACGGTACTCTCATCTTACGACTTGGCGGAGCTTCACAACGGTATCTTCGTGAACGAGAAACGAAGCGCGGAGGTCTCTGAGGATTACGTCAAGCAGCTCAAGACAAAGACACCCTCCGTTCGTCAGCTCGTCAAAAACCTTTCCGGCGGCAACCAGCAAAAAGTTGTTATCGCTAAGTGGATGCTGCGTAACTGCGACATTCTGATCTTTGACGAACCGACACGCGGTATCGACATCGGCGCAAGAGCGGAAATCTACAACCTCATGGATTCGCTAGTCAAAGAAGGAAAGTCCATCATCATGGTGTCCTCCGATATGACGGAGGTCTTGAAGATGAGCGACAGGGTAGTCGTGATGTGCGAGGGACGCAAAACCGGCGAGCTTGACATTGCCGATGCGACTCAGGACAAGATCATGACGTTGGCCACAAAATATCAGTGACGGAGGGATAGCAAAATGAATGAAAGCAATGGAATCGTAGCCTACTTGAAGGGCGAGGGACTTCAAAAGGTCATCGCTGTGGGCTGTTTGGTGGTACTTTACATCTTTTTCGGAATCTTCGGCAATCACTTTCTGACGCAAAACACTTTCGTCAGCATTCTTGACTCCTCGTACTACATCGGCTTCCTTGCAATCGGAATGACATTCATCGTCATCACCGGCGGGATCGACCTCTCATGCGGTACTGTCATGGTTGGAAGCGCACTCATCGGAGGCGTGGCCTATAAAGTCTGGCACTTCCCGATATTGCTGTGCTTGGTGGTGGTCATGCTTGTTGCGCTGTTCTTCGGCCTCTGCAACGGCCTCTTGGTGGGAAAACTGAATCTCCCCCCGTTCATCGCAACGCTGGGAATGCAGTTCATCTCGCTGGGAATATGCTCAGTCGTCGCAAAAGTTCAGACTCAGACTTACCCATCCCTGAAGTCCGCTGATGGCTGGTTCAAGCAGGTAATCTACAAGTACCATAACTTCCCGGTCGGCGCGATATGGCTGATAGTATTCTTCATCATCGGCTGGATACTGTTGAACAAAACCATACTCGGACGCTACACCTACGCAATGGGAAGCAATGAGGACGCTGTGGAGCTTTCAGGAATCCAAACATCTAAATGGAAGACGTTTGTGTACATAGTCAACGGCTTCTTTGTGGGACTTGCGGGCATAATCTACGCGGCTACGTATTCAACGATTACTCCGCAGACTGGAAACGGTCAGGAGATGTATGCAATCGCGGCTTGCGTAATCGGAGGGACATCGCTTGCTGGCGGTGTCGGAACAATCTCGGGCACGATACTGGGAGTGTTCGTAATATCGGTATTAAAGACGGGACTTCTCTCGATGGGTCTTCCTGTTCAGTGGCAGCAGGTATTGATCGGTGTCGTTGTGCTGTTGGCTGTTCTTGTTGACGTTATCCGCGCACAGAAAGCAAAGCGCACGTAAATTCAGGCTATCTGCGGGCTGAGTAAAGGCTCGTGGAAAATAAAAAGCAATGGAGGAAAATAGTATGAAAAAGTTTCTCAGCGTAATTCTCTGCGGTTTACTGGTTCTCTCAGCGGCCACCGTCTTTGCGGAAGACTTCACCAACACTTCCGGCAAGGAAATGGACATCCGCATCATCTCCAAGAGCTTCAACAACCAGTTCTATCAGTCGGCCTTCAAGGGTGCGGCTGATGCGGCGGCAAAACTCGGCGTGAAGATCACCACCAACGGCCCTGATGTTGAGACAAACACCTCACAGCAGGTCGAGCAGGTCAAGGCTGCTGTCAATGCCAAGCCCGACGCAATCGTACTCGCTGCCTGCGACACGGCTTCCCTTGAGGAGACACTGGAAGCGGCAAAAGAAGCCGGAATCCCTGTAATCGGCTTTGACTCAGGCGTTCCCGGCGACACAACAGGTGCTGTTCTTGCGACTGCCGCCACCGACAACGTCAATGCCGGCGGAAATGTTGCGGAGAACCTGATTGCCGACCCCGCTTTCCAGAAGGCCATTCTCAAAGGCACAGAGAAAGCCCCGACAGTTCTTGCGATTCTCGCACAGGACGCGACTTCAGGCTCAATAGTCCTTCGTGTTGACGGATTCATCGCAAAGGCTCTTGCCGCTCTCGAAGCTCTTGAAGGTTTGGCCGGACATGTTTCCGTCTCAGGTCAGGAGAGATGGACGAAACCCTCAGCAAACGCGGAGAAGGTGAAGATCGTCGTCGTTGTGCCTCCGTCATCAAGTGCTGCTGACATTCAGGCCGCGTCAAAGACAATCTTCGCAATGGACAACCTTGTGGGAGTTTTCGCCGCCAACCAGGATGCAGTGAACGGCGTTATCTCCGCAACCAACGACGGCACAGACCTCGACCGCAACGATGGCACGTACAAGGACATCTTCGTTGTGGGCTTCGACTCAGGTACGTTACAGCGCGAGGCAATCAAGGACGGCCAGTTCTTCGGAAGCGTAACACAGGACCCCTATCAGATGGGCTACCAGGCTGTAGGTCTTGCGGTTCGTGCGGCAAACAAAGAGGCTGTCTCCGATGTTGACACCGGCTCAAAGTGGTACAACGCAACAAACATCGACAACGAGGACATTGCAATTCTGCTCTACGACTAATACGGTCAATCATTCAGGGGGAGGGCTTCGGCTCTCCCTTTGCTATATACTAGAATAGAGAGGTGCTAAGATGAGAGGCATTTACGGTATACATCACGTCTGTATTTATACTCCTGAAATAGAGAAGTCGATTGCGTTTTACAGGGACATAATAGGCTTTGGCCTTATTGGTCGTGAAACTTGTGATTTCGGTGAATACGCTATGTTGAAGTTGAACGACTCAAGGCTTGAATTGATTCAGCCCAACGAACAGAACGAAGACACTTTCGGCAACAAAGGCTCGATCACTCACATTGGGCTGGCAGTGGAAGGTATTGACGCTGTTTGGGACGAACTCCGCGAAAAAGGAGTGCCATTACTGTCGGAGAGTATTGAGGATGACGATGCTCCGATGGGTGGATTGAGAGTCATACAGCTTCTTGGTCCGAGCCAGGAACACCTCAATCTCTACGAATGGAAGCACACGTTCTAAATGAAGATGATTGCAACAAACATCCAGAGGTTCAGCCTTCATGATGGTCCTGGAATCAGAACAACAGTGTTTCTGAAGGGATGTTCGCTTCGCTGCCCATGGTGCTCGAATCCTGAGAATTTGAAACCTGAGCCTGAGAAATACATCAAGGATGGGATTGAAGGTACTTACGGCCGCTATTACACGTCGGATGAACTTGTGAAGGAATGTTTAAAGGATCGTGGCTTCTATGAAGGTAAGCTCGCAACTCCTGACCTTTGGAAAATAACAAAAGCGGAAGATATAGAGAAACTGCCCGGTGGCGTAACGTTCAGCGGCGGTGAAGCACTGTTGCAAATGGAGAGCTTAGTGCCAGTATGTACGTCTCTTCACAAACTCGGTATCCATACGGCGATTGAGACAGCATTGTTTGTTCCTGAGAAAAATGTGAGGCTTGCGCTCGATAATATAGACTTCTTCTACTGCGATATGAAAATCCTGGATAGCGAGAGATGCCGTGATATTCAGAAGGGCGACTTGGAACTTTACCTGAGGAACCTGGATATTGTAATGAGCAGCGGAATTCCAACGGTTATTCGCGTTCCCGTTATAGGAGGATATACGGATGACGAGGAGAATCGAAGGGCAGTCAAAGAACTGCTGGCCAGATATAAAGGTAAATTTCTGAAGGTTGAACTGCTCAAGGAACATAATTTGAGTGAAAGCAAGTACAAAAGCTTGAATATGAAAATGTCTTACATTGGGGTGTCGGACGAGTTAATGGAATGTTATAAGGCTGAGATTTATGAGATGGGAATGCAGGTTGAGATATGTAGAATATAACTATCGGGGATAGCTTAGGTAAACGAAGAGGCTTCAATGGGTGAATTGAGAGCATACAACAAA